>DASQRV010000247.1:0-5387 GCA_035642735.1 Steroidobacteraceae bacterium | reverse complement strand
TCGTCGACCGCCGCATCGAGTGGCGGTGCCTCGTACTCGGCGAGCTGTTTCTTCCAGAGCGCGTTGGCGCGTTGTGTCATGTCCTTGGCGCCTTCCGCCTCCCACTGCTCGACGCTGTTGTTGTCCGCGAGCGGTGAACGGTAGAAAGCGGTCTGGAAGTTGGCCTGCGTGTGCGCACAGCCGAGGAAGTGCTTGCCCGGTCCGACTTCACGGATGGCATCCAGCGCCTGGCCGTTCTCACTGAGATCCACCCCGGCGAGGAGCGTGTGCATCATGCCCGCCTGGTCGGCGTCCATGACGAACTTCTCGTAGCCCATGGCGAGACCGCCCTCGAGCCAGCCGGCGGTGTGCAGCACGAAGTTGACCCCACCGAGACAGGTCGGGACCAGCGTGTTGGCGGATTCAAAGGCCGCCTGCGCGTCGGAGATCTTCGAGGCGCAGAGCGAGCCGCCGGAACGGAACGGCACGCCGAGCCGCCGGGCGAGCGCCGCCATGACGTACAGCACGAGCGCGGGCTCCGGGGTACCGAAGGTCGGCGCACCCGACTGCATCGAGAGCGAGGAGGCGAAGCTGCCGAACACCACCGGGGCACCCGGATTCACCAGCTGCGCGAGCGCCATCCCGGCGAGCGACTCGGCGAGTGTCTGCGCGGCTGTGCCGGCGACCGTGACCGGCGACATCGCGCCGGCGAGGATGAACGGCGTCACGATGGTCGCCTGGTTGGCGCGCGCGTAGGTCTTGAGCGCCCCCAGCATGGTGGCGTCCCAGGTGAGGGGCGAATTGGCGTTGATCAGACTGATGATGCAGGTGCGCGGCCTGCCGGTCGACGGATCGGTGTAGTCGTCGCCGAACAGGATCCGGGTCATCTCGATGGTGTCGCGCGCGCGCTCCGGATGGGTGACCGAGCCCATGTACGGCTTGTCGCTGTACTTCATGTGGCTGTACACCATGTCGAAGTGGCGCTTGTTGACCGGCAGATCGACGGGCTCGCAGATGGTTCCGCCTGAGTGATGGAGCGAGTTCGCCATGTAGGTGAGCTTGACGAAATTGCGGAAGTCCTCGATGCGAGCGTAGCGGCGCCCCTCATCGAGGCTGCGCACGAACGGCGAGCCGTACGCGGGCGCGAACACCGTGCGATCGCCGCCGATCACCACGTTGCGCGCGGGGTTGCGCGCGTACTGCGTGAATTCCCGCGGCGCGGAACGCCGCACGATGGTGCGGCACATGCCGCGCGGGAAACGCACCCGCTCGCCCTTGACGTCGGCGCCGGCGTCCTTCCACAGCTGCAGCGACTCTGCGTCGTCGCGGAAATCTATGCCGATCTCCTCGAGGATGGTGTCGGCGTTGTGCTCGAGCAGCTCGAGTCCCTCTCTGCCGAGCACCTCGTAGTAGGGAATCTGTCGCGTTATGTAGGGAACGAAGGCATGGCTGCGAGCGGTGCGCGCAGCGATCTTGGCGTCGCGTCCGCTGGGACGCCGGGAGCGCACCGGTTGACTCGATGGCTGCTGTTCCATGGGCCTATCCTGCACGACGTAAAGCCCATTATCGTCAGCACCCCCCGCCGGAACTGGCCGGTTTGCGGCATGGACTTCTCCGGCAGCGCCACGCACCGCGCCCTGCCCGGTGCGACGCCGCTGCGCCGGCGCCTGCCGCCTCACTGCGTGCCGACGACCGGCAGCTCGATGGAGCTCGATGCCGCCCCGCCGTGGAACACCCGCTGGGTCGCTTTGCGGTAGTCCGCGGGGCGCGCGAAGAAGATGTTGCTCACGTAGGTCTGGGGGTTGCGGTCGTACAGCGGGAACCAGCTCGACTGGATCTGCACCATGATCCGGTGTCCCGGCAGGAACACGTGATTCACCTGCGGCAGTTCGAAGCGATAGCGTTGCACCTGTCCGGCCGGAATCGCGCTCGGGTTGGAAAGACTGTCACGGTAGCGCCCGCGCAGGATGTCCATGGACACCGCGAGCTGGTATCCGCCCATCGCTGGATCTTCCGGCACCTCATCCGGATACACATCGATGAGCTTCACGACCCAGTCGCTGTCGGTGCCGCTCGTGGAGGCAAACAGGTTGACCAGCGGAGCGCCGCCGAGGTGCAGCGGCGCGGTGAGCACCGCGGAGGTGTAGGTGAGCACATCGGTCCGGTCGGCCGCCGCGCGCTGATCGGTCACGAGCCACCGCCGCCACGCGTCCCGGTCCGGGAAATGCACCGGCCGCGGGATGTAGGGTACGGGCTTGGCGGGATCGGAGACGTATTCATCGTACGGCGCGCTGCCGCGTGCCGATGGCGCGGTGAAGGCCAGTCCGAATTGCGGCTGCAGGTACAGAGGCTGGGAGCGCGAGGCGCACCCCGACGCACACGACAACGGCCACGCCGGGAGCTGCCGCCACACATTGGTGCCGGTCTCGAACACCAACGCCGGCGGCGTATGCGCCGGCGGCGCACCGTCCTTGAGATGCTCATCGAGAAAAGGCTGCATGACTTCGCGCCGGAACTGCAGCGCGGTGTTGCCCGGAAATTTCAATGGCCCGAGCTCGGTGCCGTCGGCGTTGACACCGCTGTGGCGCCAGGGACCGAGTGCGAGAAAGACGTGATCCCTGGCGCGGTCGTTCGCCGCGAGCGCCGCGTACGTGTGCACGCCGCCGTAGATGTCCTCCTGGTCCCAGAAACTCGCGACGATGAGCGTGGGGACCGTGGGCGGCTCGCGGGCGAGAGTCTGATCCAGTGCCTGTTGCTGCCAGAACTCATCGTACGCCGGGTGCTGGACGATCTTCTGAAAGTACGGCAGCCGCCCGATGCCGACGCGCGCCGCGAAATCGGCCGCCGAGCCGCTCTCGAGAAACAGCTGATAGTCGTCGTAGGCGCCGCGGGCAATCTCCTTGCCCTCGCCGCGCTCGGTGGTCTGCCCGTAGAGGTAGTCGAGGTTGGTCTGGCGGAAGGCGCCGTTGTGAAACCAGTCATCGCCCTTCCAGCCATCGACCATTGGATGCATGGGCACCGCCGCCTTGAGCGCCGGATGAGGATTCACCAGCGCCATCAGCACGGTGAGCCCTTCGTAGGAGGAGCCGATCATTCCCACCCGGCCGTTCGATTCAGGCAGATTCTTCACGAGCCAGTCGATAGTGTCGTAAGCGTCGGTGGAATGATCGATGCCGGTTGAGTTCAGTGGCCCGCGCAGCGGGCGCGTCATCACGTAGTCGCCCTCCGAGCCGTACTTGCCGCGTACGTCCTGGAAGACGCGGATGTAGCCCGCCATGGCGAGCACGTCATCGCCCGCGGACAAAGTCGCGGTCATGTGCGAGCTGGCGATGCGCTCGGCGCGCTTGGCGGCGTTGTAGGGCGTGCGGGTGAGAATGATCGGCGCGTGCTGCGCGCCGCGCGGAACGAGAATCACGGTGTACAGCTTCACCCCGTCCCGCATCGGGATCATCACTTCGCGGCGGGTGTAATCCCAGTCGTCGCTCGGCACGACAAACCTGGCGGGAATGTCCGGCTGCATGGGCGGAATCGGCGGCCCCGGCACCGGCGCCGCCGGCACCGGGGCTGCCGCGGATGCCGCCGCGGCGAGCGCAGCGGCCATCGCTCGCGCCAGCAGAGCAGTCACCATCACTGCGGGAGTCCAACGTCTGCTCCACATCCAGCCTCTCCCTGCGTACCTGAAATGCCGCCGCGGCGGTGCGCGGCCGGGCGCCAGCCTAGCAGATGCGCACGTGCCCTCGCCGCTCGCCCCCCGTGCCTCGCACTCGCTCCTGGCGTTAGGATGGTCGCATGGCGGCTTCCGAGGTCATCCCCGACATCGCCACGGCGCTGCGCGCCGTGCTTCCCGCGGAGTGCGTGCTGGAGCGCGCCGAGGAGCGCCGCCCGTACGAATGCGACGGGCTGACGGCCTTTCGTGAGCTTCCCGCGGTGGTGGTGCTGCCCCGCAGCGATGCGGAGGTGCGCGAGACGCTTCGCACCTGTCATCGGCTGGGGGTGCCGCTGGTCGCACGCGGCTCGGGTACCGGTCTCTCCGGCGGCGCGACCCCGCATCCCGCGGGCGTGCTGCTGTCATGCGCACGCATGAGCCGGGTGCTCGAGGTCGACCCGGTCAATCGCATCGCCCGCCTCGAGCCCGGGGTGCCGAACCTCAAGGTCTCCGAAGCCGCCGCAGGCTTCGGACTGTATTACGCGCCCGATCCCTCCTCGCAGGTCGCCTGCTCGATCGGCGGCAATGTGGCGGAGAACTCCGGCGGCGTGCACTGCCTCAAGTACGGGCTCACCATCCACAACGTGCTCGGGCTGCGCGGTTACACGGTGGACGGCACGCGCATCGAGCTCGGCGGCCTCGCTCCCGACGGCCCGGGGCTGGATCTGCTTGCCCTCACCATCGGCTCGGAGGGACTGCTGCTGATCGTCACCGAGGTGACCGTGAAGCTCATTCCGCGACCGCCGTGTGCCCAGCTCGTCATGGCCTCCTTCCCCGACGTGCAGAGCGCCGGCAATGCGGTCGCCGCCATCATCGCCACCGGAATCATCCCGGCGGCGCTCGAGATGATGGACCGCAAGGCGAGCGCTGCCGTCGAGCCGTTCGTGCACGCGGGTTATGACCTCGAGGCGGCAGCGATCCTGCTGGTGGAAGCGGATGGCACGCCGGAGGAGGTGCGCGAACAGGTGGAGGAAATCGAGGCCGTGCTGCGCGCCGCCGGCGCCGGGGCACTGCGCGTCTCGGGCTCGGAGGCCGAGCGGCTGCTGCTCTGGTCCGGCCGCAAGAATGCCTTCCCGGCTGCCGGCCGGCTCTCGCCGGACTACTACTGCATGGATGGCACCATTCCGCGCAAACACGTCGGTCAGGTGCTCGAAGCGATCGGGCAGATGGAGGAGCGCTACGGGCTGCGCTGCATGAACGTTTTTCACGCCGGCGACGGCAACCTGCACCCGGTGATCCTCTTCGACGCGAACGAGCCCGGCTGCTGGGAGCGCGCCGATCGTTTCGGTGCCGAGATCCTCGAGCTGTGCGTGGCGCTCGGCGGCACCATCACCGGCGAGCACGGCGTCGGTCTCGAGAAGCTCAACTCCATGTGCGTGCAGTTCTCGCCCGGCGAGCGCGCGGCGTTCTTCGCGGTGAAGGAGGCGTTCGACCCGGCAGGCTTGCTCAACCCCGGCAAACTCATTCCGACGCTGGCGCGCTGCGCCGAATACGGCCGGATGCGCGTGCACGGCGGCGCCCTGCCGCACCCGGATCTGCCGCGTTTCTAACGCCCCCATGACGGCGGATGAGTCGGTGCTGGAAGAATGGCGCGAGCGCATCGCAGGCGCCGCGCGCGCGGGCGTGCCGTTGCGCCTGCGCGGCGCAGGCACCAAGGACTTCTATGGTGAGGGGCTCGCGGGTGAGGTCCTCGACCTTCGCC
>DASQRV010000246.1:0-2048 GCA_035642735.1 Steroidobacteraceae bacterium | reverse complement strand
GTGCACCAGGCGAGGGTGCGCTGGTACCACGCCATGATCGGGCCGTCGGTGTGATGGGCGACCGCGTCGGACTTGAGCGTGTAGGCGGCGACCACCGGGGTGATGAGCCGTGCCACGAGCAGCGAGAAGAACACCGCGGCGGCGACGGTCAGCCCGAACTGCTTGAAGTACTGGCCGGTGATGCCGCCCATGAAGCTCACCGGCAGGAACACCGCGATGATGGTGGCAGAGGTTGCCACCACGGCGAGTCCGATCTGGTCAGCGGCATCGAGCGCCGCCTGGTAGCCGCTCTTGCCCATGCGCATGTGGCGCACGATGTTCTCGATCTCGACGATGGCGTCATCGACCAGCACACCCGCGACGAGCGACAGCGCCAGCAGGCTGATCGAGTTCAGCGTGAAGCCCAGCCACTGCATGACGGCGAACGTCGGGATGGCCGATAAGGGGATCGCGAGCGCCGCGATCAGCGTCGCGCGCGTATCGCGCAGGAACAGGAACACCACCAGCACCGCCAGCATCGAGCCTTCCACCAGCGCGGAGAGCGCCGAGTGGTAGGTCTCCTTCGTGTAAGAGACGCTGGTGTAGATCGGCGTCATCCTCACCTGCGGGTTCTCCTTGCGGATCCCGGCGAGCTCCGCCTGGACGGCGCCGTCGACGCTGACGTCGGAATAGCCCTTGGCCTTGAAGATGCTGAAGGTGGTCGCGGGCCGGCCGTTGAGGCGGGCTACCGAGCGGATCTCGCCCACGCTGTCACGCACATCCGCCAGATCCGAGAGTCGCGCGAAACGCCCTCCGTGCAGCATGATCTGTGTCTCGCCGAGAGCACTCGCGGTGCGCGCGCCGCCGAGCACGCGGATCGCCTGCTCGCCGCCGCCGAGCTGTGCGCGGCCGCCCGCGGAGTCGAGGTTGAGCGACCGCAGCTGCTCGTTCACCTCGACGGCAGTGATGCCGAGCGCCTGCATGCGCGCCGGGTCGAGCTCGACCCGGATCTCGCGGCTCACGCCGCCGCCGCGCTGCACCTGCGCGACGCCGGTGATCCCGAGCAGCCGCTTGGTCAGGGTGTTATCGACAAACCATGACAGCTCCCCGTCGGTGAGCGAGCTCGAGCTCACCGCGAAGGCTTCCATGGGCCCGCCATCCACGTTGACGCGCTGGACGACGGGCTCCTGGATTCCCTGGGGCAGTTGCACCCGCACCTTGGCGACGGCGTCGCGCACGTCCGCGACCGCCCGGTCGACCGGGGTGCCGATCTCGAACTCCACCATGATGTTCGCCTGGCCCTCGACGGCCCAGGAGGTAATGCTGTTGATGTTGCCGATCCCCGCGACGGCGCCCTCGACCTGCTGCATCACCTGCTTTTCGAGCTCCTGCGGCGCGGCGCCCGGCTGAGCAATGCTCACGAACACGCCCGGAAAGGAGATATCGGGATCCGCCGTCACCGGCAGGCGCAGGAACGATACCAACCCGACGAACAGCAGCACGACGAACAGCACCATCGGCGGCAGCGGATGACGGATCGCCCACGCTGAGATGTTTTTCACGCGCCGCTCCGGGTCAGGACGATGGCGGCGCGGCCGAGGTGCTGGTGATCTTCACTTCTTCGCCATCCCGCAGGAAGCCGGCCGCGGTGGTCACGACACGCTCGGACCCGTTGAGCCCCGAGGCGATGATGACGCCCTGGTCGGAGGTGTCCGCGACGCGCACCGCGCGCCGCTCGGCGTGGCTTTTCGCATCGACGACGAACACGTAACTGCCGCTGCCGTCGCTGAGTACCGCCGTCTGGGGCACGACCGGCCGCATCGCCTTGCCGACCGAAACGCTGCCGCGCGCGAAGGCGCCCGGCCGCAGCGCCGGGTCAGGTTGCAGGCTGATGCGGATTTCGCCGAGTCGTGTCTGTGGATCGATGATGGCACCGAGCAGCCGCACGCGACCCTCGAAGGGTTGCGGGACGCCGGTGATGTGCACTGTCGCCGGATCGCCGACCTTCACCTGCGCCAGGTCCTGCTCCGCCAGCTGACCGCGCATCTCGACCTCACCGCCGCTCGCGA
>DASQRV010000245.1:0-3216 GCA_035642735.1 Steroidobacteraceae bacterium | reverse complement strand
CTGCGTGAACATGCATTCCTCCGCCGCGGTTTGATTCTTATGTTTCGCGTGCGCCCGTGTTGGGGCGACACCCGCGTACCCACGGCGACAACCTAGCACGGCTGTCGTGCGAAGCTCAACGACCGGGCATCAGAGGATGCCGATCGCCAGCAGCGCAAGGAGCGCCAGCCAGTTGCTGAGCCGCTCGCGGCGAGCGGACCGCGCTTTCGCGGGCGACACGGTCAAGCTGCTTTTTGCGGAGCTCACCCGGCCATTGCGCGCCCCAGGTACGGGCCGGTGCGGGCGCAAAAGTGCCGGGGCGGCGAACAATTGTGGCGCAAAGTGGCAGCGGCGCACTGCTTTCGCGGTAGGCGCACAGCCTGTAGCCTTGTCTGTGCCATGAAGCGCCTCATCGCCATCGTCGAGGACGAAGCGGCCATCCGCGACAACTACGCCGCCGCCTTTACCCGCGAAGGCTATGCGGTGCGCGGTTACGCCAACCGCGCGCAGGCCATGGCGGCTTTCGCTGCGCGGCTGCCCGACCTCGCGGTCATCGACATCTCGCTCGCCGACGAGCCCGAAGGTGGATTCGAGTTGTGCCGCCAGCTGCGGGCGCTGTCGGCGGAGCTGCCGATCATCTTCCTTACCGCGCGCGACAGCGAGCTCGATGCGGTCTCGGGGCTGCGCCTGGGCGCGGACGATTTTCTGACGAAGGACCTGAGCCTCGCGCATCTCACCGCGCGCGTGAACGCGCTGTTCCGCCGCGTGGACGCGCTGCGCCGGCCGGGCAGCGCGAGCGAGGTCCTGCAGCGCGGCGCGCTCACGCTCGACTCCGAGCGTATGCAGGCGCAATGGGACGGCAAGGTGGTGCTGCTGTCGCTCACCGAGTTCTGGATCGTGCATGCGCTCGCGCGCCATCCCGGGCACGTGCGCAGCCGGCAGCAACTCATGGACGCGGCCAGTGTCGTACTCGATGACAACACCATCACCAGCCACGTGAAACGCATCCGGCGCAAGTTCCAGAGCATCGACCCGAAGTTCGACTGCCTGCAGACCGTCTACGGCATGGGCTACCGCTGGGTCGAATAGATCCCGCTTCGTTATGTCGCTGCGCCTCAAGCTCCTGGCTCTCGGCCTCGCGACGCTGGTGCTGCCCTGGGCCGGCTGCCGCTACGCCCGCGAGATGGAGGCGGCGCTGCGCGAGGGCGAGCAGACTTCACTCCAGGCGGTGGCGCAGACCATCGCCGCGTCGCTCCAGGGGCGCACCGACCTCCTGTACCGCGAGCCACTGCCCGCTGCCGACGGCACGCCCGATGCGCCCTCGCAGGAGCCGGCCACGGCGGCGGCACCGCCGTCCGCGCCCCGCGGCCCGCCCGCGCCCGGACCGTACGATCTGCGGCCGCTCGCGCTGAGCGCCGCACCGCTCATCGACGGCTACCCCGATGACTGGCCGCACGAGCCGGCGGCATGGAAGCAATTCAGTCACGATCCTCAGCACCGTTTCGGCGTCCTGAGCGGCGTCTACGAGCGCATGTTGTACGTGCTGCTCGAGGTGCACGACGAGCACCCGGTGTTCGACGCTCCGGGCAGCAACTGGCTGGACCCTGCCACCTTCGGCGACCGCGTGTGGATCGGCTACGAGGACCCCCAGGGCGAGGAGCACCAGCTGTTCCTCGCCGCGAGCGGGCCGGGGGCGCTCAGCGCGCGCCGCATCGAATCGGGGGAGTATGGCGAGCAGCGTGCCTTCATCGAGCCGCGGGTGCGCGCCGCGTGGCAACCGGGCAGGGACGGCTACCGCGTCGAGATGCGCCTGCCGCTGTCGATGCTCGGCGAGCGCTTCGGAGTGCTGGTCGATGATCGCGATGCGCGCGGCGCGACACCGGTCAGCTACGGCTCGCTGCGCAGCAATGACCTGCACACCCTCGGCCGCCTGATCGTGGCTGCCCCGGAGCTCAGCTCCTACCTGGCGCAGTTCATGCAGCCGGGCCTGAAGATCGCGGTCGCCGCCCCCGATGGCCAGGTACTGGCCCGCGCCGATGCGCTCGGGCAGGCGCGTTCACTCAGCGGGGGCTCCCCGCCGCTGCTCGCGCGGCTCTATCGCCGCTTCGTCGATCGCCCGGGCGCGCCGCGCTATCTCGAGACGCGGGCTGCGATCTACGACCGCGACCACGGCGAGACGATCGGCGGCCTCGAGGTGACGCAAACCGCCGATCTGTGGCTGCGACTGCGCGATCGCGCCCTCACCCACATGCTGAATTTCACCCTCGGCACGAGCGTCGTGGCCGTCATCCTGATGTTCGCCTTCGCCGCGTGGCTCGCGCTGCGGCTCGCGCGACTGCGCCGCGCGAGCGAGTCGGCACTCACGCGCTCGGGACTGGTCACGGCTTTCCCCGAGACGCGCTCGCGCGATGAGCTGGGCGACGTCGCGCGCAGCTTCTCGACGCTGCTCGCGCGACTCGACGCGTACACGGGTTATCTGCGCACCCTCGCGGGCAAGCTCGCCCACGAGATCCGCACACCGCTCACCATCGTGCGCTCCTCGCTCGAGAACCTGGAGGCCGAGCCGGCGGGTGACGCGGCGCGCGCTTACCTGGCGCGCGCCCGCCAGGGGAGTGAGCGGCTGAACGCAATCCTGCTCGCCATGGGTGCCGCAAGCCGCGTGGAAGAGGCGATCGGCAGCGCCGAGCGCGTCGATTTCGACCTCGTGGCGGTGCTCGACTCGGCGGTGGCCGCGTACCGCAGCGCCTTTCCGACCCGGGCCTTCGCGAGTGAGCTCCCGCCTGGCGCGATTATGTTACATGGCGCGCCGGATCTGATCGTCCAGATGCTCGACAAGCTCATCGACAATGCCGTCGACTTCAGCCCCCAGGAGGCCGCCATCACCGTTCGGCTGCGGCTCGAGCCCGCCGCCGTCCTGATCGAGGTCGAGAATCCCGGTCCGCCGCTCCCCGCCCACCTCCAGGGCCGGCTCTTCGAATCGCTGTGGCAATCGCGCCCCGGCGGGGACAGTCGGCCGCACTTCGGCCTGGGACTCTACATCGTGCGACTGATCGCCGAGTTCCACGGCGGCGAGGCCACGGCAACGAGCCTGCCGGGTGAGGCCGGGGCGCGCGTCAGCGTGCGGCTGCCCCGCTGAGCGTTCCCCGGCATCCGCGCGCCCGTGGCACCCGAGGTCGCACTGTCGCGTCCACGCCAAAGTAATATGACTTATTGTCGACAAATTGCGACATGGAAATT
>DASQRV010000244.1:0-2642 GCA_035642735.1 Steroidobacteraceae bacterium | reverse complement strand
CAGCACGAGCAGCAGCGAGATGATCCAGAAGCGCACGATCACCTTCGGCTCCGCCCAGCCTTTCAGCTCGAAGTGGTGATGGATCGGGGCCATCTTGAAGACGCGCCGCCCGGTGAGCTTGAAGGAGGCGACCTGGATGATGACGGACGCGGTCTCGAGCACGAACACCCCGCCCATCACCAGCGCGACCAGCTCCTGGCGCACGATCACCGCCAGCACCCCGATGGCCGCCCCGATGGCGAGCGCGCCGACATCGCCCATGAACACCTGAGCGGGGTAGGAGTTGAACCACAGGAAACCGAGCCCCGCCCCGGCGAGGGAAGCGCAGAAGATCAGCAGCTCGCCGGCACCGCGGATGTCGGGGATCTGCAGGTAGTGTGCGTACACGGCGTTGCCGCTCGCGTAGGCGAAGATGCCGAGCGCCGAGGCCACGAGCGCCGCCGGCATGATCGCGAGGCCATCGAGCCCGTCGGTGAGATTCACGGCGTTGCTCATGCCGACGATCATGAGATAGGCGATGGTGATGAACGCTGCGGCCGTCAGCGGCTCGTGAAAGGTCTTGACGAACGGCAGGAACAGCGTCGTCTGCGCCTGATCGCTCGCGGTGTAGTAGAGCGTCGCCGCGGTGGCGAGCCCGGCGAGCGATTGCCACAAGTACTTCCAACGTGGTGCCAGGCCGCGGGGGTTGCGCACCACGAGCTTGAGGTAATCATCGTAGAAGCCGATGAAGCCGAAGGCGAAAGTCACCCCCAGCACCGTCCACACCAGGCGGTTGCCGAGGTCCGCCCAGAGGAGCGTGCTCACCAGCGTGGTGACGAGGATGAGCGCCCCGCCCATGGTGGGCGTGCCGGCCTTCGGCAGGTGGGTGAGCGGGCCGTCGTTGCGAACCACCTGACCGATCTGGTAGCGCGACAGGCGCGCGATCATCGACGGACCCACGATGAGCGACAGCCCGAGGGCGGAGGCGGTCGCCAGGATCGCCCGGAACGTGAGGTAGGAGAACACGTGCAGGCCGCTGATGCGGCCGGTGAACTGTTGTGTGAGCCAGTACAGCACTCAGTGTCCGCCCGAGGCGAAGGCCCCGCCGGTCAATGCATCCACCACGCGCTCGAGACGATTGAAGCGCGAGCCCTTGACGAGAATCCGCACCTCTGCGCCCGGGCCTTCCAGTGCGCGGCTGAGGGTCTGCGTGAGAACCGCGGCATCCGCGAACCACTGCGCACCGGCACCGAAGCTGGCCACCGCACGCTCCATCAGCGCTCCGGTGGCGTACAGCCGCTCGATGCCGGCGGCGCGCGCGAATTCGCCGATGTCCGCGTGCGCCTCGTCCGCGAACTCACCGAGCTCCGCCATGTCGCCGAGCACCAGCCAGCGGCGGCCCTGGAGCGAGGCGAGTACCTCGATGGCGGCGCGCACCGAGCTCGGATTGGCGTTGTAGGAGTCATCGATCAGCCACGCACCGCTGCGACCGCGCTTGAACTGCAGCCGACCGGGTACGGCACGCACGGCGGCGAGCCCCGCGGCGATCTGCGCGAGCGTCGCGCCGGCACTTTCGGCCGCGGCGGCGGCCGCGAGGGCATTGGCGATGTTGTGGGCGCCGCCGAGGGCGAGCTCGACGGCTGCGGTCCCGGCGGGCGAGTGCAGGCGGAAGTGCGTGCGGAAGCCCGAAGCGCGAAGCTCGGTGCGCACCTCGCTGGCGGCGAAGTCGGCGGGCTCGCGCACCCCGAAGGTGACCACCCGCGCCTTCGTCAGGCCGCGCCACAGCGCGGCGAACGCATCGTCGGCGTTGATGACCGCGGTCGCGGTCGGTGCCAGCCCCGCGACCATCTCGCCCTCGGCGCGCGCCACACTCTCGAGGCTGCCGAAGCCTTCGAGGTGCTCGGCACCGGCATTGGTGATCACACCGATCGAGGGATTCGAGAGCTCGACGAGCGCCGCCACCTCGCCCGGGTGGTTGGCCCCCATCTCCACGACCGCGAAGCGGTGCTCGGGAGTCAGGCGCAGCAGGGTGAGCGGCACGCCGATGTGATTGTTGAGATTGCCACGCGTCGCGAGGGTTGCGCCGGCCTCGGCGAGGATGCGCGCGGTCATTTCCTTCGCAGTGGTCTTGCCGTTGCTGCCCGCGACCCCGATCAGCGGGCCGCGGAAGGCGGTGCGCCACGCGTGCGCGGCGCGCGTGAGCGCGGCCTGCGTGTCGGCGACCACGATCTGCGGCAAAGCGACGGGCTGCCGGGCATCGACCACCGCGCCGGCGGCACCGGCGGCGAGCGCCGCGCGGAGGAAGTCGCGGCCGTTGAAGTTCGGGCCCGCGAGTGCGACGAACAGCTGCCCGGCCTCGAGCGTGCGCGAATCGCTCACCACGTCGGTGAAGCGGGCATCTTTGCCGCGGAGCTCACCGCCGCAGGCGCGCGCGAACCCGGCCAGTGTGCGCGTGACAGTCATGCGGGCAGCCTCGCGAGCGCGGCGGCGACCACCGCCTGATCCCGGAACTCGCGCCGCTCGTGAGCGAAGACCTGGTAGTCCTCGTGCCCCTTGCCGGCGATCAGCACGACATCGTCCGGCGCCGAGCGCTCGAGCGCCACGCGGATGGCGAGTGCGCGGTCGTGCTCGAGGGTGAGCGGCGCGCCGCCGACGATGCCCGC
>DASQRV010000243.1:0-3656 GCA_035642735.1 Steroidobacteraceae bacterium | reverse complement strand
GCGCATCGAGCGGTGGGCTAAGGCGGCGCAAGGGCGAGGGGCGTAGCCGCGGTGCCTCGCCTGTTTGTATGACTTCGTCGATCACACCATCATCGATCAAGGATTGCAGAGGGGCGGGTGTCATCATGAACTCTAAAGGCGCGGTATGGGAACTGACCGGTCATCACGCGGTCTCATGGCTGACCCCCGCGCAACGACATATAGAAAGAGTGGGTAGAATCCCACCCGCGGACGGTACGATGAGCGTCAGCGCTCACCCCCCGCAGAGCCCATTCGGCGATGCGGCAAACACTTCAGAAAGAGAATCGAAATAAACGCTAAGCTATTGTTTTTATTGGTGCCCGGGAGAGGACTCGAACCTCCACGGAGTTACCCGCTAGTACCTGAAACTAGTGCGTCTACCAATTCCGCCACCCGGGCAGGTGAGGAAGGCCGCGCAATGTACGCACGGGTTCAGGGGCTGTCAATTGAAGGAACGTAGAGGAAAGTTCGCGCGTCGCGGCGCTGGCGGCGGCGCAGCGCCCAAGGCGCGCAAAGGCCCGGCGCACGGCAGGAAGCCCTCTGAAACGTCCCCCGCGCGCAGCGCTCGCAGCGGCACGGCGGCGCGCGGCACCAGCCGGCCGCGTTCGGATTCCTCCGTTCGACCGGGCGCCATCGTCGAGGGTACGGTCAGTGCCAACCGCGCCGGCTACGGATTCCTGCGCGTCGAAGGTGTCACCGAGAGTGTGTTCCTGCCCCCGCCGCAGATGCGTGGCGTGATGCACGGCGACCGGCTGCGCGTGAAGGTGTCGCGTGACGGGAGCGACCGCTGGTCGGGAGTCGTCGAGCAGGTTCTCTCTCGTGGCGTCAACGCCTTTCTCGGCACGGTCGAGGTACAGGGTCGCAGCGCCTGGGTGAACGCCGCCGATCGACGCCTGCAGTTGCGTTGCACAGTCGCGCTGCCGGACCTCCACGGTGCGCGCCACGGTGACTGGGTCATCGCTCGCATCACGCGACACGCGGGCGCGGCGCAGGGAGCGCAGGCGCGGATCGAGAAACGCCTCGATCCGGCCCGTCCGGTCGAGCTCGCCACCGAGTCGGCGATCGCTCGCTTCGATCTGCCATCGGACTTTCCGGCCGCGGCACTGCGCGAGGCGCAGGCGTATGGCGATCGCGTCGATCCGGGCGAAGCCGCGGCGCGCGTCGACTTACGGGAGTTGCCACTCGTCACCATCGACGGCGAGGACGCGCGCGATTTCGACGATGCGGTGTATGCCGAGCCGCATGCCGGCGGCTTTCGTCTCATCGTGGCGATTGCGGATGTGAGCCACTACGTGCGGCCGGGAAGCGCACTCGATGCCGAGGCGCAGCAGCGCGGCACTTCGGTGTATTTCCCGACGCGGGTCCTGCCGATGCTGCCCACCGCACTGTCGGACCACCTGTGCTCGCTCGCCCCGAACGTCGACCGGCTGTGCTTTGCCGCGGACATGATCGTGAGCAGAAACGGGTCGCTCAAGAGCGCGCGTTTCTATCCGGCGGTGATGCGCTCGGCGGCGCGCCTCACTTACACCCTTGCGCATCAGGCGCTCTTCGAGGGGCGCCCGGCGGCGCGTACACAGCTCGGACCGCTCGCCGAGCGCCTCATGGTGCTGGTCGATGTCTACCGTGCGCTGTACCGGGCGCGGAGCCGCCGCGGCGCGCTCGACTTCGACGCCGCCGAGGCGGAATTCGTGATCGATGCCGGTGAGCACGTGCGAGCGATCGAGCTGCGCGCGCGCAACGATGCACACCGGCTCATCGAGGAGTGCATGATCCTCGCCAACGTTGCGGTGGCGCAGGAGCTCGAGAAGTCGCACACGCCGACCCTCTACCGGGTGCACGGGGTGCCGGAGGACGAAAAGCTCGAGCGCCTTGCCTCGACGCTCAGATCGCTCGGTATCGATGCGCGCCTGCCGAGTGCCGTCACCACCCGTGACGTGCAGGCGATCGCACGTCGCGTGAGCGATCTCTCCGAGCGCACCTTCGTGGAGTCGCTCGTGGTCCGCGCCATGCCGCAGGCCATCTACCAACCAACCAATATCGGGCACTTTGGCCTGGCGCTCGGTCACTACGCCCACTTCACTTCTCCCATCCGCCGCTACCCCGATCTCATCGTGCATCGGACGCTCAAGGCGCTGCTCAAGGCGTCGGGCGGATCCGGCCGGCGCTACGCTGCGAGCGAGCTCGGCGCGCTCGGCGAGAGCACCTCGCGGCTCGAGAAGCGCGCGGATGAAGCCGACCGGTACGTGTCCGGTTTTCTCAAGTGCACCTATTTAAAGGAGCGCATCGGGGAGACCTTCCAGGGTCTCATCACCACCGTGGTGGAGTTCGGCTGCTTCGTGCAGATCCTGGACGTTGCGGTCGATGGACTGCTGCACATCAATAACCTGCGCGACGATCTGTATGTCATGGAGGAGGACGGTCACGCCTGGCGGGGTCAACACACCGGGCGGCGGCTGCGCACCGGCGCGCATCTGCGCGTCATCGTCACTGCCGTGAATCCCATCGAGGGTCTCGTCGATCTGGCGCTCGCCGAGGACGGCTGAGCTTGCCACTGCCCGAGGCGCGCAGCGCGATGAAGCCGAGCGAAACCATCTACGGGATGCACGCGGTGCGGGTCATGCTCGAGCGGCACGCGGATCGCGTCCTCACCGTGCGTCTCGCCGAGCAGCGCGACGACCCGCGCGTCCGCGCGATCGAAGAGCTGGCCCGCCGCCACCAGCGTCCGGTGCAACGCGTCGACGCGCACTCGCTCCGTCAGCAACTCGGCGATGTGGCGCATCAGGGCGTCGCGGCCGAGATCACCCCGCTCCCGCCCTGGAGCGAGGATGAGCTCCTCGCGGCGCTGCAGGCGGTGCGCGCACCGTTGCTGCTGGCGCTCGATGGCGTGCAGGACCCCCACAACCTCGGGGCTTGTCTGCGCACCGCGGACGCCTGCGGCGCACTCGCCGTGATCGTGCCGCGCGATCGCGCGGCGCAACTGACGCCCACGGTTCGAAAGGTGGCCGCGGGAGCGGCTGAGACCACCCCGGTAGTGACCGTCACCAATCTCGTGCGCAGCCTGAAGCTCCTCAAGGAGGCGGGGCTCTGGATCGTCGGCGCCGACGCCGAGGCGGCGCAGCCGGCGCGCGCGGTCGACCTGCGCGGACCGATCGTGCTGGTGCTGGGCGCCGAAGGGAGCGGGCTCCGCCACCTCACGCGGCAGAACTGCGATTTCCTCGTGAGCCTGCCGCAGCGCGGCGCGGTCGAGAGCCTGAATGTCTCGGTCGCCGCCGCGATGCTGCTCTACGAGGCACTCCGGCAGAGGGAGGCGACATGAAAGCAGTACTCGCGAGGAACTTCGGCCCGCTCGAGCAGCTGGTGCTCGAAGAGGTAGAGCCGAGGAAGCCCGGCCCCGGCGAGGTCGCGATCGCGGTCAAAGCCTGCGGCGTCAACTTCTTCGACGCGCTCATCGTCCAGGGCAAGTACCAGACCCGGCCCGCCGTGCCTTTCTCGCCGGGCGGTGAAGTGGCAGGTGTGATCCACGCGGTGGGCCCGGGCGTCACCGGGCTCGCCGTGGGGACACGGGTGCTCGCCTTCACCGGCCACGGGGGTTACGCACAGGAGGTGATCGCGGATGCCGCGAGTGTCGTGGCGCT
>DASQRV010000242.1:0-2585 GCA_035642735.1 Steroidobacteraceae bacterium | reverse complement strand
CGCTCCCGGCCGCCCCCCGCTGGCCACGTTATGACAGCGAGTAGCGCCGGCACTCCTTTATGATGAGAGCGATGTCCGCTTCGAGTGCCGCTGCCGCAAGCGCGGCCCATCCCGATGGATTGCCATTGCCGCGCCGCTATTGGGCGATCGCAGCAATTGCGCTCAGCATCACGATGTCCGTTCTGGACAGCACGATCGTCAACGTGGCGTTGCCGACCGTCGCCCGCGACTTCCGCGCAACCTCGGCCGCCTCAATCTGGGTCATCAACGCCTATCAGCTCGCGATCCTTCTGGTGTTGCTGCCGCTCGCCTCACTCGGGGAAATCGTCGGCTACCGGCGCGTATCACAGGCCGGACTCGCGATCTTCACGGTCGCGTCTCTCGGCTGCGCATTTGCCCCGAGCCTGCTCGCATTGAGCCTTGCGCGCGTCGTGCAGGGCATCGGTGCCGCGGGAATCATGAGCGTGAACGGCGCGCTGGTACGTCATACCTACCCCCACCGCTCTCTCGGCCACGCGTTGGGTATCAATGCCTTCGTGGTCGCGACGGCGGCTGCGGTGGGACCGACCATTGCCTCGGGCGTGCTGGCGGTGGCGAACTGGCGCTGGCTGTTCGGCATCAACGTGCCGCTCGGTGCGGTGGCGATCGCGATCGCGCTGTGGGCGCTGCCAGACAGCGAGCGCACTCCGCGCAAGCTCAACATCGCGGGCGCGGCACTCTACGCCGCCGCGATGGGACTGCTGCTGAGTGGACTGCAGACGCTCGCTCACCGGGCTGCGGTGCTGCTGGCACTCGGTCAGATCGGCAGTGGTTGCCTCTTCGCATGGCTGCTCGTGCGGCACGAGCGGCCACGAGCTGCGCCCCTCGTCCCGTTTGACCTGCTGCGTATTCGCAGTTTCACGCTGTCGCTCGCGACCTCGGTGTTCAGCTTCACGGCGCAGATGTCGGCACTCGTGGCATTGCCGTTCGAGATTCAACGCCTCGGCCATAGCGCGGTCGAGACCGGTCTTTTCATCACGCCCTGGCCACTCGCGCTCGCTTTCGCAGCGCCACTCGCCGGCCGGCTCGCGGATCGCTACCCGGCGGGCCTCCTCGGTGGCATGGGTCTCCTCACGATGGCAGCGGGCCTCGCGCTGCTCGGTCTCTACCGGCTGACCGGCGATGCTACCGGCGTACTGTGGCGCATGGCGCTCTGTGGCGCGGGATTCGGCTTCTTTCAGGCGCCGAACAATCGCGCCATCATCGGCGCCGCACCGCGCCGGCGCAGCGGGGCCGCCGGCGGCATGCTCGCCGCCGCGCGGCTGATCGGCCAGACGATCGGGGCCGCTGGCGTCGCCATCCTGTTTCACGCCTACGGCGAGGCGGGATCGAACTACGCCATCCTGCTCGCGGCGTGCCTCGCCCTCACCGGAGCGGCGGTCAGCCTGCTGCGCGTTGCTCCCGGATCCGCGCCTACACCAGCGCGCTCTTGAACAACACCAGCATCCGCTCCCAGGCTTTCTCCGCCTGCTCGTGGTTGTAGACCTTGGAGTCGATCGGACACCAGCCGTGGATGGTGCCGGCGTAGACCTCGATTTCGGCCGGGAGTTTGGCCTTGGCGAAGGCATCGCGCAGCACGTCTTTCGCTTCGGGCTGACGCTTGTCGTCACTCTCCGCAATCGCGATCAGGAATCGTGCTCTCATTTTCGGAATCAGCAGGTGCGGACTGTCGGGCTTGTCGGTCACCAGCCCGCCCCCATGGGAGGAGGCGCCGGCGCCGATACGCTCGGGGAGAGCCGCAGCCGTCACCATGGTGAACGGTCCCGTCATGCAATAGCCGACGGTTCCCATCTTCTTGCGGCGATCGACCGCGGGCTGTGCATCGAGCCACTGCACGAAAGCCACCGCGTCGGTCTGCGTGGTTGCCGGTGTCAAGGTGCCCCTCAGCGCCATCAGCGCAGCGCGAGTCGCCGGGTCGTCGAAGTCCGCATGCTCGGGTGCGGTCGGTGCCCGCTGCCGGCGATAGAAGGGATTGACGACCAGCACCGCGTAACCGGATCCCGCGAGGCGCTTCCCCATCTGTCGAAAGGCCGGCCGCAGACCGTAGATGTCGGGCCAGACGATCACGGCCGCGTGCGCGCCTTTCGCCGGATGCACGAAATAGGCGTCGGCGGTGCCATCCGGCGTGTGAATGTCGACTTCGGACTCGCTGACCGCGAGCTCATCGCCGTGCACCACCGGCGCGAGCATCGAAGTGAGCCCCGCGCCGAGTGTCAGGGCGCCAAACTTGCGCCGCGACAGCCCGCACCGCAGCTGATACTCGATCGTGTCCTGCAGCGTGTCGGCGTCGCACATGAACTCCCCCTCTCCGGACGGTGCGCCGCGGCTTGCGCGGCCATTGGGCGCGGCATGTTGCGCCACGCTCACCGCGGCCGGCAAGCTCTGCGAGTCGGCGTCGGGAGTTGGGCCGAAGCCGTGGTGGTCACCGGCCCGCGGCCGCCGGTGGCTCCACAAGAACGGTCAAGTTCTATAAACTGCGGCCGGTCGCGGCGGGCGGCCCGCGGGATTACCGCTCCGGGTAACCCCGGGCGAGCCACGCGTATCCC
>DASQRV010000241.1:0-2045 GCA_035642735.1 Steroidobacteraceae bacterium | reverse complement strand
CCTGTTCCTCCTGCATAGCCTTGCGCCCGGGGAAGGCCGCACCTTCGAGGGCTGGCTGCAGGTCGGCGGCAGTGGCGACCTCGCTCCGGTGGTGGCAGCGGAGATCGCCCGAGGGCGCCTGCCCGCTGCCCCCGTGCAGGGCCGTGTCACCACGAGCGACGGTCGGCCGATTGCACAACCCGTGGTGGTCGTGGAGAAGGATGGCAAGCCTTATGCGTGGACGCTGGGGCGCAGCGGCACTTACAAGTTAGTGCTGCCGGTCGGCGACTACAGCGTGTATGCGACCGCCCGCCACTACACGCACAGCGCACCCGCGGCGCTCAGGCTCGCAACCGGGGTCGCGCTGCGCCGCGACTTCCACGATCTCGAGCGTCCCGGTGCCATGGAGCTCGAGGTCGCCGATGCGCGCAGCGGCGCGCCGCTCGATGCACGCATCACGATTGCCGAGGGCGAGAAGCCTGTCGTGCAGTTCCTGGGCCGAACGACTTTCTTCACCGCGCTCGACCGCAAGGGGTACCTCACCGAGCCGATCGCTCCCGGCGCGTATCGGTTCACGGTGTCGGCCGGTGGCGGCTTTCTGGCCGCGGATGCCCCGCTGCAGCTGCACGTCGCGCCCGGAACGATGAGCCGTGCCCGCATCGCCGTGAGGCCGCTCGTCGACCCGCGCGCGCGCGGCTGGTACTCCGCCGACCTGCACCATCATGCGGATCAGGCGGAGGCCGTGACCCCACCGCGCGAGCTGGCGCGCTCGCAGCTCGCCGCCGGACTCGATGTGCTCTTCGTCAGTGACCACGATTCGACCGCCAACCTGGCGGCGCTGCGGGAGATTGCGCGCGCGCGCAACGTGCCCTTCGTCCCCGGCATCGAGCTCTCACCCTCGTGGGGACACTTCAACGCCTACCCGCTCGATCCGCAGGCGCAGCTCGCCATCGACACGAGCACCGCGAACGTCGCGCAGATCCTGGCGGAGGCGCGGCGCCTGGGCGCAAGTGTGGTGCAGGTCAATCACCCCTTCATCCCGTACGGATATTTTGCAAGCCTGGCGGCGGGGGTCGCGCCCGGGGGCTTCAATGGCGCCTTCGATCTCATCGAGATCAATGCCTCCGCGCCCGGGGATGACGCGAAAGTGCTCGCGCGGATAGAAGAATTCTGGAGTGCCGGCGAGCGCTACTACCTGAGCGGCGGAAGCGACACGCACGATGTGTGGAACGAGGAGTCCGGGCGGGTGCGCGCCTACGTGCACGTGGATGGCACGCTCGACGCACAGCGGTTCGTGGCGGCTCTGAAGTCGGGGCACTCCTACGTGACCCACGGGCCGTTGATCTTCCCCGCGGTGATGTTCGGCGACCCGATCCGCAACGCCCCCGGCGCACCGCTCACTCTCGGCTTCGACCTCGCCGCGGTCCCCGGGCTGAAGCAGGTGCAACTGCTGAGCGGGGGAACGATACAGAGCACGCGCACGTTCGGCGACGCACCGCGCGAGACGCACGTGGATTTCGTGGTGCAGCCGCCGCCACGCGACAGCTGGTACGCCTTGAGTGTGGAGGATCAGCAGGGACGCCGGGCCTACACGAATCCGATCTGGGTTCAGTCGCCCTGATGATGACCGGCGGCAACATCCGCTCGCTGCGCCTCGCGCAATTGCGGACCATCCTGCTGCTGTTCGCCGGCTATGCCGCCTGTTACTACTGTCGTGCAGACCTCTCGGTAGCCACCCCCCTCCTCGCCGAAGAACTTGCCCGCCACGGCATCAGCCACGGCGAGGCGCTCATCCGCATCGGCTCGCTCAGCTCACTCGGCGTCGGTGCCTACGCATTCGGCAAGCTGTTCCTCACCGGGCTCGGCGACTACTGGGGTGGACGGCGCAATTTTCTGATCGGTGTGGGCGGCGCGGCGGTGTTCACGCTGTTGTTCGCCGCTGCCGGCAGTTTCCCGGTCTTCACCGCCGCGTGGCTCGGCAACCGCCTGACGCAATCGGTCGGCTGGGCCGGACTCATCAAGGTCTCCTCCAAGTGGTTCAACTACTCCTCCTACGGCTCGATCGC
>DASQRV010000240.1:0-2486 GCA_035642735.1 Steroidobacteraceae bacterium | reverse complement strand
ACATGTCCATGGCAATGCCGAGCGTCGGGCTGATCGGGCCCTGCACGGCGTGCGCGATTTTCACCGCCGAGCCGGCCTGGTAGGCGAAGAGGTCCACCGTGTGCGCCGCGTGATGCCACAGCAGATGGTCGGTCCAGGAGCGCGGTTGCCCGAGCGCGTTGATGTTGGTGCGCCGGAAAAAATAGGTCTGCACGTCCATCTGCTGGATCGCGAGCTCGCCCTTGCCGATGCGCTTGTGGATCCACTGGTGCGAGGGATTGAAGCGTCGCGTGTGGCCGACCATGCACACGAGGCCGGTCTGCTTCTGCAGCCGGGCCACCGCCTGCGCGTCCTCCCAGTTGTCCGCGAGCGGTATCTCGACCTGCACGTGCTTGCCGGCCTCGAGACAGGCGATCGCCTGAGCGGCGTGCAGCTGCGTCGGGGTGGCGAGGATTGCGGCGACCACGCCCGGCTGCGCGAGTGCTTCGGCAAGCTCCGTCGTCACGTGCGGGATGCCGTGCTTCTGCGCGACCGCACGGGTCGGCTCCAGCGTCCGCCCGACGAGAGACACCACCTCGACGTCGCCGATGGCCCGGATGGCCTCCAGGTGTTTCACGCCGAAGGCGCCCGCGCCCGCGAGAACGATCTTCATGGCAGGTTCTCCAGGATGAGGTGACCCACCGCCGTGTTCGAGGCGGGCACGTGGTAGAAGCGGTGCACGGTGCGCACCTTGTCGTTCAGCGCACCCCGCATGATGAGCCACATTACGAGCTCGATACCCTCCGATCCCGCCTCGCGCACGTACTCGACATGCGGCAGCCGCGAGAGGGTCTCCGGATCGTTGATCAACTGCTCGATGAAGCGCGCGTCCCATTCCTTGTTGATGAGACCTGCGCGCGGACCCTGCAGCTGGTGACTCATCCCGCCCGTGCCCCATACCTGCACGTTGAGATCGGCAGGGAACGAATCGACCGCCCGGCGGATCGCCTTGCCGAGCTCGAAGCAACGGCGGCCCGAGGGCGGCGGGTAGAGGACGACATTGACCGGGAAGGGAATGACACGCGCGGGCCATGCCGGCACCTGCCCGAACAGCAGCGACAGCGGCACGGTGAGGCCGTGATCGACGTCCATGCGGTTGACGATCGTCAGGTCGAAGTCCTGCTGGATCACCGACTGCGCGATGTGGCAGGCGAGCTCGGCGTGGCCCTGTACCACGGGCACCGGCCGCGGCCCCCAGCCCTCGTCCGCCGGGGCAAACTGCCCGGCACAGCCGATCGCAAATGTCGGCACGATGTCGAGGCTGAAGGCGCAGGCGTGATCGTTGTAGACGAGCAGGATGACGTCGGGCTTCTGCTCGGCCATCCAGCGCCGCGAGAAGTCGTAGCCGGCAAACATCGGCGCCCAGTAGGCATCCTGTGACTTGCCATTATCGAGCGCGGCGCCGATCGCCGGCACGTGCGAGGTGGTGACGCCTGCGGTGACGCGCGCCATTACGGTGAGGCTCCGGGTCGGGGGCGAGGGGCGGCGGGTGGTGACCCGGTGTGCAATGGCTGAAGTCTCACGGGCCCTCCTCAGCGGCGAAAGTAGAGGCGCATCGGGTTATCCACCAGCAGCTGCCGCTGCAGCGCCGCGGTGGTGGCGATCTTCGGGATGAAGTCCACCAGGTCGCCATCGTCCGGCATGCGCGGCTTGAGGTTCGGGTGCGGCCAATCCGTGCCCCACAGCACGCGCTCCGGGAAGCTCGCGACGATCCGCCGCGCGAAGGGGACGACGTCCGCGTAATCCGGCGGCCCGCTCCTGGAGAGCCGATCCGGGCAGCTCACTTTCGACCAGATGTTGGGATGCTCGCGCATGAGTTTCACGAACAACTCGAACTCGGGTTCCTCGGCCGATTTCGTCACGTCCGGCCGCCCCATGTGATCGACCACCACCGTCGTCGGCAGTGAGGCGAAGAGATCGTACAGCTCCGGCAGCTCCGCGGCCTCGAAATAGATGACCACGTGCCAGCCAAGCGGCGCCACACGCCGGGCGATCTGCAGGAGCACCTCGCGCGGCGTCGTATCGACCAGCCGCTTCACGAAGTTGAAGCGCACGCCGCGCACCCCGGCCGCATCGAGCTCGGCCAGCTCGCGGTCGCTGACGCCGGCTGCAACGGTCGCCACTCCCCGCGCGCGCCCGTCCGCGGAGCGCAGCGCAGCCGCGAGCGCACGGTTGTCGGCGCCATGGCAGGTGGCCTGCACGATGACGTTGCGCTCGAAGCCGAGGTAGTCGCGCAGGCCCCAGAGCTTGGAATGTGGCGCATCGCACGGGGTGTACTTGCGCTCCGGCGCGTAGGGAAACTGCGCTCCGGGTCCGAACACGTGACAGTGCGCGTCCACCGCGCCGCGCGGCGGTGCGAATTGCGGCCTGCGCGGCGCGGGGTGGAAAGGCAGCCAGTCGCGGTCCATGGTGAAGGGGCCGGACGCGCCGCTGGCGGGCCAGGTCGCATCGCCGGGCCGGATGATGTC
>DASQRV010000239.1:0-2691 GCA_035642735.1 Steroidobacteraceae bacterium | reverse complement strand
CTTCGCGGCATCGCGCGCCAGCGCCTGGCGGGGTGGCGCGATGAGGTAGGCATAGGCGCGGTGGTGCGAGCGGCCGACGCGGCCGCGCAACTGATGCAGCTGCGCCAGGCCCATGCGGTCGGCGCGGTTGATCATGATGGTATTGGCGCTCGGCACGTCGATGCCGCTTTCAATGATGGTGGTGCACACCAGCACGCTGAAGCGGCGGTGATAGAAGTCGACCATCAGCTGCTCGAGATCGCGCTCGCGCATCTGGCCGTGGCCGATGCGCACGCTCGCTTCCGGCACCAGCGTCTGCACCTCGGCAGCGATTTTCTCGATGGTGCGCACTTCGTTGTGCACGAAGTAGATCTGGCCGCCGCGCCGCAGCTCGCGCAGCGCCGCCTCGCGCATCGTCGCTGCGTGCCACTCGATGAGGAAAGTCTTGATGGCGAGGCGGGCGGCGGGTGCCGTGGTGATGAGCGACAGGTCGCGTAGCCCGCCGAGCGCCATGTTGAGGGTGCGCGGGATCGGAGTGGCGGTGAGGGTGAGCACGTGCACGTTGGCGCGCAGCGCCTGCAGGCGCTGCTTGTCGCGCACCCCGAAGCGATGCTCCTCGTCGATGATGAGCAGCCCGAGGTCCTTGAAGCGCGCGTGGGCGTGCAGCAGGCGATGCGTGGCGATGACGATGTCCACCTTGCCCTGCTCGAGCCCCTCGAGGACCGCCTGCGTTTCCTTCGAACTCCCAAAGCGCGACAGCCCCTCGACGCGTACCGGCCAGTCAGCGAAGCGATCGCGGAAGTTCCCTAGGTGCTGCTGCACGAGCAGCGTGGTCGGCGCGAGCACCGCGACCTGCTTGCCGGCCTGTGCGGCGACGAACGCCGCACGCATCGCCACTTCCGTCTTGCCGAAACCGACATCGCCGCACACGATGCGGTCCATCGGGCGCTCAGCCGCGAGGTCCGCGAGCACCTGGCGGATCGACTGCGCCTGGTCCTCGGTCTCCTCGAACGGAAAGGCGTTGGCGAACGCCTGGTAATCGAGCTCGCTCACCCGGAGCGCGAGTCCCGGCTGTGCCTTGCGCCGCGCGTTCAGATCGAGCAGCTCCGCAGCCACATCGCGGATCTGCTCGGCGGCTCGCCGGCGTGCCCGCGCCCACTGGTCGGTGCCGAGCTTGTGAAGCGGGGCGTGCTCGGGTGCCGCGCCCGTGTAGCGGCTCACCAGGTGCAGTGCGTGCACCGGCACGTAGATGCGATCGCCGTCCTGGTATTCGAGCACCAGGAACTCCCCGGGCTGGCCGCCGATCTCCATGTGTTGCAGACCGTGGTAGCGGCCGACGCCGTACTCTTCGTGCACCACGGGGGAGCCCGGGTTGAGGTCCTGCAGGTCGCGCAGGATCGCTTCCGGGTCCGAGACTCGCTTGCGGCGCCGCTCGACCGGAGCGCGCGGCCCGAACAGCTGCGCCTCGGTAACCACCGCGACCGGCGGGGTCGTGAGCGTGAGGCCGGTCAGATCAGGCGCCACCGTGAGCGCGAGACGCGCGCTGCCGGCGGCGAAGGCATCCCAGCTCTCGACGACGCTCACCTCGTGGTGGTGCGCGCGCAGCATCTCGTGCAGCACTTCGCGCCTGCCGGCGGAGTCGGCGGCGATCAGCACCCGCCCGTCGAATGCGCGCAGGAACGTATCGAGAGGGCCAAACGGCTCGGGAGCGCGTACATCGATGCGCAGCTCGCGCGGGGCCGTGCTGGGAAAGTTGCGTACCGCCGCCGACTCGCCGTGCAGCTCGGTCTCCGTTTTGAACGGATCGAGGGTAATGCTGGCGAAGGCGCCGAAGTGCGCGTCGAGCTGTGCCGGGTCGAGAAACAACTCCGCGGGCTTCAGCAATGGACGCTCGAGGTCGTGGCGGCGCTCCTCGTAGCGCTCGCCGATGTCCTGCCAGGCCTTGATCAGGGCTGCGGGGAGAGCGGCGTCGTGCACGATTACGGCATCGGCGGGCAGGTAGTCGAACATCGTCGCCATCGCATCGAAGAACAGCGGCTGGTAGAACTCCACACCCGCCGGCGCCAGCCCCTCGCTCACGCCGCGATAGACACTGCTGCGGTTCGGGTCGCCCTCGAAGCGCGTGCGGTAGCGGCGGCGAAAGTCCTTCACGGCCGGAGGATCGAGCGGCACCTCGCGCGCCGGCAGCAGCCGCACGCCCGGCAGCGTGTCGAGCGAGCGCTGCGTGTCCGGGTCGAATCGACGGATGGCCTCGATCTCCTCGTCGAACAGGTCGATGCGCAGCGGCGCCGCCGCACCCATCGGGAACACATCGAGGAGCGAGCCGCGCACCGCGAACTCGCCGGGGCTCACCACCTGGCTGACGCTCGCGTAGCCGGCTTCCGCAAGGCGCTGCCGGAAGGGCTCGATGGCGAGCGACTGGCCCTTCACGAGCTCGAACGCCCGGCCCTGCACGTACTGGCGTGGCGGCAGGCGCTGCATGAGCGTGTCGGCGGCGACGACCAGGCAACCGTGGCGCGTGTGCGGCAGCTCGTAAAGCGTCTGCAGCCGCTCGGAGATGATGTCCGGGTGCGGAGAGAACAGATCGTACGGCAGCACCTCCCAGTCCGGCAGCCGCAGCAGCGGCAACGCGCCCGAGGTGAAGAATCGCAGCTCCGCCGACAGCCGCTCGAGCTCGCGCGCACCGTCGGCGATCAGCACGTACAGCCGGCG
>DASQRV010000238.1:0-5328 GCA_035642735.1 Steroidobacteraceae bacterium | reverse complement strand
GGCGGACGGTTCGTGCTGCGTGCCTGCTTCGTCAATCATCGCACCACGGAGGAGGATGTCGCGCAGATCGTGCCGGAGGTGCTGGCGGCGGCGGACGAAGTGCTCGCCGCGCGCTAGCAGGTCCCTGTCAAGCGTGCAGATCCTCCTCCCAGAACTCCTGGGGACGGCGCGCGTCCCCGGGCGCACGGGCCTGCTCGAGCCGCCGCAGCTCGACGCGCCGGATCTTGCCGGAGATCGTCTTCGGGAGAGCCGCGAACTCCAGGCGCCGGATGCGCTTGTACGGCGACACGCGCTCGCGCACGTGGTGGAAGATCGACACCGCGGTCGCCGCATCCGCGGACGCCCCCGCCGTCAGCACGATGAACGCCTTGGGCACTGACAGGCGCAGCGGATCGGGACTCGGCACCACCGCCGCCTCCGCCACCGCCGGGTGCTCGATGAGCACACTCTCGAGCTCGAACGGGCTGATGCGATAGTCCGAGGATTTGAACACATCGTCGATGCGGCCGATGTAGGTGAGATAGCCGTCCGCGTCCTGCCTCGCGACATCGCCGCTGTGATAGTAGCCATCGCCCATGGCGCTCGCGGTGCGCTCAGGATCATCGAGATAGCCCTGCATGAGTCCGAGCGGGCGTTGCGCGAGATCGAGACAGATCTCGCCCTCCTGCGCCGGATGGCCGTCGGCATCGAGCAGCACGACCGCGTAGCCGGGCAGCGGCCGGCCCATCGAGCCGGGCTTGATGAGCTCACCCGGCGGATTGCCGGCCAGCGCAGTCGTCTCGGTCTGCCCGAAGCCATCGCGGAGAGTCACGCCCCAGGCATCGCGCACCCGGGCGATCACCTCCGGGTTCAGCGGCTCGCCGGCACTTGCCGCCTCGCGCAGTGTAACCGGCCACTCACGCAGATCGTGTTGGATGAGCATGCGCCACACCGTCGGCGGCGCACAGAAGGTGCTCACCCGGCATTGCACCAGCTTGGCGAGCAGCGCGCGGGCGTCGAAGCGCTCGTAGTGATAGGCGAGAATCGTCGCCTGCGCATTCCACGGCGCGAACAGCGACGACCAGGCGTGCTTCGCCCAGCCCGAGGAGCTGAGATTGAGGTGCACGTCCCCGGGCCTGAGCCCGAGCCAGTACATGGTCGAGAGATGTCCGACCGGATAGCTGACCTGCGTGTGCGCGACGAGCTTCGGACGCGCCGTGGTACCCGAGGTGAAATACAGCAGCAGCAGGTCATCGGCACGTGTCGGCGCCGGCGGGACGCTGGCACGCGCATCGAGGGAGTCTTCAAAGGGTATCCAGCCCTCTTCCGGCTCGCCCGTGGTGATGCGCACCGGTGCGCCCGGCAGGCCCTGGAAGCGTGCGGTGAGCGCCGCCTCTGTGACGACCGCACTGACGTGGCCTCGCTCGAGACGGTCGCGCAGGTCCTCGCGCTCGAGGAGCGTCGTCGCCGGAATGATCACGGCACCGAGGCGGATCGCCGCCAGCATCACCTCCCACAGCGCCACGCAGTTGGGCAGCATCACGAGTATGCGATCGCCGCGCCCGATCCCGTGCGCGGCGAGGAACGCGGCCACCTGTGCGGCGCGCCGGGCCATGGCGGCGAAAGACACGGCGCGATCGCCGCCGGTGTCATCGACCATTCGCAGCGCGGTCGCCTCGTTCCCGGCGGCGATCACCTCGAAGTAGTCCCGCGCCCAGTTGAAATGCTCGAACACCGGCCAGCGGAACTCGCGCCGCGCGCGAGCGCAATCCTCCCGCATGTGCAGCAACTCGTCGCGCAACGCGATGAAGCGGCTGTTGGTCATGAGGTGCCCCGAAACACAGTACCGAGGCGGAGCTTAGCACCGTGCCACTCGCGATCCGCGAGCCTGCCGGCGCAGCCCGCTTCTGCGGCCACTATCCTCTGATTCCTTAATGGCTTACGCGATGGGATGCACGTAGGATCCGCTCATGGAGCCCGGACGCCTCGAAGCCTTCACCGATGGCGTCGTCGCCATCATCATCACCATCATGGTGCTGGAGATCCGCGTCCCGCACGGCACCGATCTTGCCTCGCTGCAGGCGGATATCCCCGTGCTCGTCGCCTACGTCCTCAGCTACATCAACGTCGGCATCTTCTGGAACAACCATCACCACATGCTGCACGTCACCGAGCGGGTCGATGGCAGAGTGCTGTGGGCGAATCTGGGGCTGCTCTTCTGGCTGTCGCTGGTGCCGTTCGTCATCCGCTGGATCGACGAGAGCGGACTCACGCCGCTGCCCACGGCCGCCTATGGTGTTGTCCTCTTGTGTGCGGGAATCAGCTACAACATCCTGCAGCGGACGATCATCGCCGTAAATGGCCGGGACTCGCGCCTCGCCGTCGCTCTTGGCGATGACCTCAAGGGGAACCTGTCACTCGCCCTGTACCTCTCGGCCATTCCGCTCGCGTTCGTGCGGCCGTGGATCGCCATTGTTGCCTACGTGACGGTGGCCGTAATGTGGCTGGTGCCCGATACACGCATCGAGAGTCTGGTTAAAAAGATGAAGGAGTCTTCGTGAGCAAGTCCCGCGCCGTCACGGCGGTCCTCGGTGACACCCCCTATGTCGTCACTCTGAGCGATGGCGACCACGAGTGGCTTGCCGATGAGCCGCCCGAGTCGGGCGGCGCCAATCGCGGCCCGACCCCGCATCAGCTGCTGCTGTCGGCCCTCGGGGCGTGCACGGCGATCACGGTGCGGATGTATGCCACTCGCAAGGGCTGGCCGCTCGCTGGCGCCACCGTGGAACTGCAACTGAACCCCGACGGTGGCCCCGCCGGCGGCGGCTCCGAGATACGGCGACGCATCACGCTGCGCGGTGAACTGACGGCGGAGCAGCGCGAGCGGCTGCTGCAGGTTGCCGACGCCTGCCCGGTCAGCAGGACACTCGGCGGTGAGATCCACACCACGACCTCGCTCGTGTGAGGCTCAGCGCGTCAGGAAATCGAGCACCCGGTCGGCGAGCGCACTGAACGGGGGCCACAGCAGCCGCATGCCGCTCACTGGCGCCTGATAGAACACCGGTCGGAGCTTCGAGAAGGTGAGGAATCCCTCGCCACCGTGGTAGTGGCCCATGCCACTCGCACCCACCCCGCCGAAGGGCAGATCGTGCTGTCCGACGTGCCAGAGGGCATCGTTCACGCTCACCCCGCCCGACATGACGTGCTCGAGCAGGTAGCGGATGCGGGCGCGGCGGCGACTGAAGGGATAGAAGGCGAGCGGGCGCGGCCGTGCGTTGATGAACTGCACCGCCTCAGCGAGCTGCTCGTAGCCGAGCACCGGCAACACCGGTCCGAAGATCTCGCGCTGCATCAGCTCGCAGTCCAGCGGCGGATCGAGCACGAGGTGGGGCGCAATCTTGCGCGTGGCTGCGTCCCAAGCCTTGCCCGGCAGCAGCTGCACCACCTGCGCGCCACGGCGACGGGCGTCGAGAATGGCGTGCGTCAGGCGCTCGAAGGCTGCGGCATCGATGATCGCGGTGTAATCCGCGCTCTCGATGTTCCGATAGCGTGCGGTGACTATCCGCCGCGCGTGCTCGACGAATTCCGCGAGCCGTGCCCGGGGCAGCCACAGATAGTCCACCGTCGTGCAGATCTGGCCGGCGTTCAGCAGCTTGACGAACAGAATCCGCTCGGCGGCCGTGCCCACCGGGTAGTCGTCACACACCAGCGCGGGTGACTTGCCACCGAGCTCGAGGGTCACGGGGCACAGATTTGCCGCCGCCGCTGCCATCACGCTGCGCCCGGTCTGCGTCGAGCCCGTAAAGAGCAGGTGATCCACCGGCAGGCGCGAGAATGCGATGCCGACCCCGCCGGTCTCGTCGAAGACTGCCAGCTTCTCCGGCGGGAAGTAGCGCGGCAGCCGCTCGATCAACAGCCTGGCGAAGTGACGCGAATTCTCCGACAGCTTCACGAGCGCGCGGTTGCCGGCGGCGAAGATCGAGGTCAGCGCGGAAAAAGTGAGGTTGATGGGGAAGTTCCACGGCACGATGACGCCCACCACCCCGAGCGGCTGGGGCACGACGCGGTTACGCGCGCCGGGAAAGAGCAGCAGGTCGATGCCGCGCCGCTGCGGGCGCATCCACTTGCGCAGATGCCGCCGCGCGTGGCGGATGCCATCGAGCACCGGCACCAGCTCGGCGAAGAGTGTCTCGTGGCGTGAGCGGCTGCCGTAGTCGCGATTGACCGCCTCGATGAGGGCTTCGCGGTTCTCGATGATGAACCGGCGCAGCGCCGCGAGATCCGCGCGGCGCTCCGCATAGCTCGGAACCGGATTGCCTGCACAGGCGCGGCGCTGCAGCTCGAGCGCCGCTTGCAGGCGGCCAGGCAAATCGCTTTCCGGCAATGCGTCCACAGAAACAGCCGGTGCCGCCACCTCTGTGGCCGCGGTCACGGGGGCTTTTTCAGCCGGCAGGCTCACGTGGGCAGGTCACGCATCAGTCGTCGTACGGGGGATCGGAGTATACCGCGGCCCACCCGCCTGAGGCGTTCGCCTCACGCCGTGCGGATCTCGATGAGCCAGAAGGCAGCGTCGGCCGCCGAGCGCACAGTCAGGGTCTCCGCGTTGGCGCTGAACCGCGCGGCATCGAGCGCGGACAGGTTGGCGTCGATGCCGGCCGCGCCCAGCGTGAGCGGCGCGAGCGCGAGGAGCAGCGTAGTGTCCGCCTCGAGCCTGACTCGTGTGGAGGCGGCCACGCTGCAGCGGGTCAAGCGGGCCGTGAAGCGTCCGCGCCGCGTCATGACGTTGAGGTCGGTCGCTGGCTCCGCCTGCGGCTCGGCGTACACCGCAACCTCGCCGGGGAAACTGAGCGGCGCGGTCTCGGAGGACAGACTCACGACGTCGCGACCGGAGATCGAGAGTTCCAACCGTCCGGAGATCACGGCCATGTGACGGTCGATGCCCGGGAAGGAGGAGAACGGGCCACCGCGGCGTACCTCGGCGAGGCTCACGCGCCAGTCGAAATTTCCGAGATCGCTCTGCGGCGGATGCGCCGCCACCTCGCGCGTGAGACCACCACCATTCCTCCACGCAACGGCGCGGCGATCGGCGGCACGGAGGATCACGGCCACGATACCGCGAACCTGCCGTCCCTCACCTGTGGCGCCGCATCGGGGATCTCGTAGTAGCCGCCCTTGTCGGCGGTGAAGATGTGACAGGCGATTCGCAGGCCGCTCGAGTCATCGAGCGTGCCGGCGGCGATGCTGACATAGTCACGACCGACACCCTGCCAGAACAGCGTCGAGCCGCACCGCGTGCAGAAGCCACGACGTGCCTCGGCGGACGAGGCATACCAGCCGAGCCCGTCCTCC
>DASQRV010000237.1:0-3434 GCA_035642735.1 Steroidobacteraceae bacterium | reverse complement strand
CAGCACGCCCTTGCCGCCGTAGCGCGTCTTGTCGCCGTCGCGCAGCTCGACCGCCTCGCGCGAGCCGGTGGAGGCGCCCGAGGGTACGGCTGCCCTCCCCTGCACGCCCGAGTCGAGAACCACGTCCACCTCGACGGTGGGATTGCCGCGCGAGTCGAGGATCTCGCGTCCGCGGATGTCAGTGATGCGGCTCATCAGGTTGCGTCCTTCGATGTGTACTCGGGTCAGCGGACTCGCCCCGCTGCTTTACAGCAGTGATTCTTCGAACGGCACTTTCTTCACCGCGCGGTCGAGCTCGGTGAGCGTCGCGAGCAGCGGCTCCATGCGACCGAACGGCCAGGCGTTCGGCCCGTCCGAGAGTGCCTCCTCCGGCCGCGGGTGCGTCTCCATGAACAGCCCCGCGACCCCGGCCGCGACCGCTGCCCGCGCCAGCACCGGGATGAACTCGCGTTGCCCGCCGGAGGCGCTCCCCTGACCGCCGGGCAGCTGCACCGAATGGGTGGCGTCGAACACCACCGGGCAGCCGGTCGTGCGCATGATGGAGAGCGAGCGCATGTCGGAGACGAGGTTGTTGTAACCGAAGGAGAAGCCACGCTCACACACCATGATGTGCTCATTGCCGGTGGAGCGCGCCTTGTCGACCACGTTCTGCATCTCCCACGGCGAGAGGAACTGACCCTTCTTGATGTTGACGGGCTTGCCCTGGGCGGCAGTGTTGACGATGAAATTCGTCTGCCGGCAGAGAAATGCCGGCGTCTGCAGCACGTCCACCACGGCCGCGACCTCCGCGAGCGGGGTGTCCTCGTGCACGTCGGTGAGCACCGGCACGCCGATGGTGCGCCGCACGTCCTCGAGCACGCGCAGGCCCGACTCGATCCCGGGACCCCGGAAGCTCGCGCGCGAGGAGCGGTTCGCCTTGTCGTAGGAAGCCTTGAAGATCAGAGGGACGCCGAGGCGCGTGGTGATCTCCTTGAGGCGCCCGGCGATCTCCTGCGTGAGCGCCGGACTCTCGATCACGCACGGCCCGGCGATGAGAAAGAACGGCTGGCCCGCCCCGATCTCGTGTCCAGCCAGCTTCATGGGGGCATCTGCGCCGCGAGGTGAGAGCGGCAGCGCCCTCAGGCGCCGGCCGCCCGCGGCAGCTGCGACGCACGCTGTGCGCGCGCGGCACGGATGAAGCCGGTGAACAGCGGGTGCCCGTCACGCGGCGTGGAGGTGAACTCGGGGTGGAACTGCGTCGCCACGAACCAGGGATGATTGGCGAGCTCGATCACCTCCACGAGGCCATCGCGCGAGAACCCGGAGAAGCGCATGCCGGCCTGGCGGTAGCGATCGAGATAATTGTTGTTGAACTCGTAGCGATGCCGGTGGCGCTCCATGATCAGGTCGCGCCCGTAGATCTCGCGGGCGCGCGTGCCGGCACCGAGCAGCACCTCCTGGGCGCCGAGGCGCATGGTGCCGCCCTTCCCGGAGCCCTCATCGCGCGTCTGCGCGCCGTGCACCTGGTCCTGCCACTCCGAGATGAGCGCAATCACCGGATGGGGGGTGGCGCGGTTGAACTCGGTGCTGTTGGCATCGCCGAAACCGAGCGCGTGGCGGCCGAACTCGACGATCGCCACCTGCATGCCGAGGCAGATCCCGAGGTAGGGCACGCCCTGCTCGCGCGCATGGCGCACTGCCTGGATCTTGCCCTCGATGCCGCGCTCGCCGAATCCGCCCGGCACCAGGATGGCGTCGAAGTTCTTCAGCATCTGGGTGCCGTGCTGCTCGATGTCGGTCGACTCGATGTAGTGGATGTTGACGCGCGTGCGGCTCTTCAGGCCGCCGTGCATGAGCGCCTCGTGCAGCGACAGGTAGGAGTCGCGGATCTGCACGTACTTGCCGACCATGGCGATGTCGACCTGGCCGTCGGAGTTCGCCTTGCCGCTCACCACGTGCCGCCACTCGGCGAGATCGGTCGGCGGCACCTCCAGGCGCAGCTTGTCGACCACGATGTCGTCGAGTCCCTGCTCGTGCAGCAGGATCGGGATGCGGTAGATATCGTCGGCGTCGACCGCGGAGATCACCGCGCGCTCCTCGACGTTGGTGAACAACGCGATCTTGCGGCGCTGCTCCTCCGGCAGCGGATGCTTGCAGCGGCACAGCAGCACATCGGGCTGGATACCGATGCCGCGCAGCTCCTTCACCGAGTGCTGCGTCGGCTTGGTCTTGATCTCTCCCGAGCCGCCCACGACCGGCACCAGCGTCAGGTGCATGTACACGCAGTTGTTGCGGCCGAGCTCGACGCCGAGCTGGCGGATCGCCTCGAGGAACGGCAGCGACTCGATGTCGCCCACCGTGCCGCCGATCTCGACCATGCAGATATCCGCACCGTCGGCGCCGAGCTTGATGCAGCGCTTGATCTCGTCGGTGATGTGCGGGATCACCTGCACGGTCGCGCCGAGGTAGTCGCCGCGGCGTTCCTTGGCGATGACCCGCTCGTAGATGCGCCCGGTCGTGAAATTGCTGTTGCGCCCGGTGGTGGTGCGCACGAAGCGCTCGTAGTGCCCGAGATCCAGATCGGTCTCGGTGCCGTCCTGGGTGACGAACACCTCGCCGTGCTGAAACGGACTCATGGTCCCTGGATCGACGTTGATGTAGGGATCGAGCTTCACCATGGCCATCTTGAGGCCGCGGGCCTCGAGGATCGCCGCCAGCGACGCGGCGGCAATGCCCTTGCCCAACGAGGACACGACGCCGCCGGTGACGAAGACAAAACGCGTCATATGAGGCTCGAGGAATTCCCGTCGTAAGAGGCCGCTACCCGAAAACTGCCGGGTGCGACGACGGGCCAGCAGGGTAGCACAACTGGCGGTCGCGGTGCGCGCCGAAGGCGGTAGGCGCGCCTCACTCGACCCGCCACCGGAGGCGGGCGCGGTGGCGGCTCGCCGCGTGGGCCTGCACGGACTCATCCAGCCACAGGTCCGCCACGCCGATCAGCCGCCCGCGGTCGAACAGTAGCGGCAGCTGCCCGCGGCGTGGCACCGGCATGCGTGCCTCCTGCAACAGCTGTTTGAGCGCTCGTCGTGGTCCACCGCGGACCGGGCGCAGCCGCTCCCCGCCGCGGCGCTCACGCACCGTCAACGTGGGGCCGAGTGCATCGAGATCAAGCGGCCCGCGCGCATCGGGCTCGAGGACGAGCGCCCCGAACGGGGGCGGCAGCACCTGGGTGCGCCGGCGGCGCCACGGCCACGCCAGCTCCGGCAACCCCGGAGCGTGGGCCTGCGCCCCGCCGGCGCGCAGGACCAACAGATCGCCCTGACGCTGCACCGCTGCCCCTTCCCAGGCCACCAGCGGTTGCGCGTCCTCACGCGCCGCGAGCAGCGCCCCCGCGATCTCCTCCAGGCGGCTGGCGGGCGGGGCGAGCAGGCCCGCGGCGGTGATCCAGAAGCGCA
>DASQRV010000236.1:0-2716 GCA_035642735.1 Steroidobacteraceae bacterium | reverse complement strand
ACTCGGACAGCTCGGCTGCAACAGCGTCGCAGAGCTCGCGCCGCACTTCGTGCGGCGCCCGTAAATGGCGCGTCCCTGGCTGCGCACCCCACTACGTTTCGCTTGTCGAGCTCAATGAGCGCACATCGACCGACCCGACGGTAAATTCCGTCCCGTCAGCGCTCGGGCGACTTCAGCAACTCCTCCAGGTACTGCTTCCACAGCACCGCGTAGGTGTGCGAGCCGTGGCCGTGCGTGCTCGCATTGAAGGGGATCACGATGGCGCGCCCGTGCGGCACGCGCTTGATCTCGCGCTCGAGGATGCCGAGCTCGGGAGGGTTGATGAGATCGACCGCCGAGTTGACGGCGGTGAGCGGTGCCTGGATCTTCTCGAGGCCCGGTCCGGGATCGTAGTCGCGCGAGGCGGAAACCGCGTACAGGATGTCGTTGGCGTCCTCGCTCTTCATGCCGCGCGCGACGACGGCGTCGATCACCTCATCGGCCTTGGCGAGCGTCGGGGCCTCCTCATAGCGCAGCACGGGATTGCTGCCGACGAGCCAGATCATCTGCAGCGCCGTGCGCAGCGAGGGCGGCTCAGCCTGGTACTCCCCGCCCTGCCAGTCGGGATCGTGGGTGATCGCGTCGATGATGGTCTTGCGCCAGACGCGGTTGCGGCCGGAGATCTGCGTCGGCAGGCTCGCGAGCGGCATGAGCGCGTCCATGAACTGCGGATGCTGCTCGCCCCACAGCCAGGTGTGCATGCCGCCCATGGAGGTGCCCATGACCAGCCGCGCATGGTTTACCTTCAGCCCCTGCGTGAGCAGCAGGTACTGCGCCTGCACCATATCGTTGTAGGCGTAGTGCGGGAAATGCCCGCGCAGGCCATCGCTCGGCTTGCTCGACTTGCCGTGGCCGATGCCATCGGGCAGTACGATGAAATAACGTGCCGCATCGAGCGGCTGACCCGGGCCGAAGAGCTCCCCGGCGAACTCATCGCGCACCAGGCTGCCACCGCTCCCGCCGGTGCCGTGCATGATGAGCACCGCGTTCCGCACCACCCCGTGCGCGTCCGCGCGCGGCTGGCCGAAGGTCCGGTAGTGGATACGCAGCTGCGGCAGCGACTCCCCGGAGGCGAAATGGAAGTCGCGGATGACGAAGTCACCTTCGGCGGCCGCGGGATAGTTCGCGGCGAGCGCAGCGGCGCACGCTGACAGCAGCGCCAGGAGCGCGACGCCGCGCTGTGCTCCGCGGCTAAATGCCCCGCGCCGTGATCCCACGCGCGCGTGATTCGCGAGTGTATTCATACGCCACGACCTTTCAGCCACCCATCGTAGACCTGCTCGAGTACCGCCAGCGGCATGGGCGCCGCCGTCAGCCCGACGTCGTGGAAATCGCGGATTTCGAACTTCGTGCCGAGCCGCCGCTGGGCGTCGGCGCGAAGCTTGAGCCAGCGCGTTTGTCCCACCTTGTAGCTCGTCGCCTGTCCCGGCCAGGTGCAGTAGCGCTCGACCTCGGTTGTCATGGCACTGCGTTTCTCGCCGGTGGTCTCGACCATGTAGTCGATCGCACGCTCACGGCTCCAGCTCTTGGTATGGAGTCCGGTGTCCACCACGCAGCGGGCGGCGCGGAACAGCAGCGACTGCAGCATGCCGAGACGCCCGAGGGGATCATCCGCGTACAGACCCATCTCATCGCACAACTGCTCGGCGTAGAGCGCCCAGCCTTCGGTGTTCGCGGAGAAGGCGCCACCCGCCACCGCCTTGCGGATGAGCGGGAGCGAGGGCATCTCCAGCACCAGCGCCAGCTGAAAGTGATGACCCGGCTCGGACTCGTGATACACGAGCGTCGGCAGCTTCCAGCGCGGCCACTCGCTGGTATCGCGCAGGTTGATGTAGAAGGCGCCGGGGCGCGAGCCATCGAGTGCCGGGATCATGTAGTAGCCCCCCGGGGCGCCGGCTTCCGTATACGCGGGGACGCGACGGATCTCCACCGGTGCCTTTGGCAGAACGCGGAAGTACTGCGGCAGGTGAGGCTGCAGGGCCTTGATGAGCCCGTTGCAGTAATCGAGTATCTGTTGCCGCCCGGCATCGGTGTTCGGGAACAGGGACTGCGGATCCTTCGCCAGCTCCTGCGCCCGCTCGGCCACGGTGCCGCTGGTCTTGCCCTGCGAGCGCAGCAGCGCCTCCATTTCAGCAGAGAGCGCCGTCACCTGGTCGAGGCCGAGCCGGTGTACCTCCTCCGCACTCATGTCCGTAGTGGTCGAGTTGCGCAGCGCAACCTCGTAGAACGCCGTGCCGTCGGGAAGGCGGCTGACACTCGCGTCGTGCACGGCAGCCGGGCGTAGCTTGCCGAGCGCCGTCGCCTGCCGATCGAGCGCCGGATACACCTCGGTGGCGACGACATGGGCGGCATCCGCGCCGTAACTACCGGCGATCCCGAGCTGCTGCGTGCGCCGCGCGAGCGAGGTGCTCAGGATAGAGTCCGCCGGCGCGGCGCTGCGCAGGGTCCGCATCTGCTCGAGCGTGCGATCGATCAGGAAGTCCGGCGGCACGACCTTCAGGCCCGCGTCGTGCTGCAGCCGCTCGCTCTCCTGATCGAGCACTACGGCAAAGGCCCGCAGCCGTGACAGGTAGGCATCGGCGTCGTCCTTGTTGGCGATCTGGTGCTGGCGGTCGAGGAAGCTCGGCACGCTCTGATAGGAACCGGTGAGCTGGCTCACCACGTACGGGCGCCCGAG
>DASQRV010000235.1:0-3193 GCA_035642735.1 Steroidobacteraceae bacterium | reverse complement strand
CCTCCGACATCGAGATCAAGCTGCCGCGCTCAGGTGGCGGCTTCGGGCGGCGGCTCGAGAACGACTTCGTGGCCGAAGCGGTGCTCATCGCCCAGGAGGCTCGCGTGCCGGTGAAGCTCATCTGGACGCGCGAGGATGACCTGCAGAACGACTTCTACCGGCCCTTCGGTATCCATCGCCTGACAGCGACGCTCGATGCGTCCGGGAACGTGAACGGCTGGGCTCACCGCGTGGCGGCGACCGCGCGCAAGTACCGTGCCGCCGGCATGGACGACGACGACCCCGACTGGATCGGCTGCGTCGATCGCGACGGCTTTCCCGCCGGCTGCGTCGCGAACTATCGCGCGGAGTTCCTGCCGGTCGAGTTCAGCCTTGCGCGCGGCTGGTGGCACTCACCGCTGCCGACCTTCTCGGCCTTCCCCGTGGAGAGCTTCCTCGACGAAGTGGCGGTCGTTGCCGGCCAGGATCCGCTCGCGCTCCGGCTGGCGCTCCTTGGCGCCCCGCGCGAGCTCGACTACCGCGACCACGGCGGGCCTAAGGTCCACACCGGCCGCATCGCCGGCGTCCTGCGCGAGGCGGCACGCCGCATCGGATACGGGCGTAAGCTCCCGCCGCGCCACGGCATCGGTCTCGCGAGCCACTTCACCCACGGTGGCTACGCGGCCCACGCCATCGAGGTGGCGATGCCGGAGCAGGGCGAGTGGAGCGTGGTGCGCTGCGTGTGCGCGGCGGACATCGGCGAGGTCGTGAATCCCCTCGGCGCCGAGGCGCAGTTCATGGGCGGGACGATCTGCGGACTCTCCACCGCGCTCAATCTCCAGATCACCGTGAAGGACGGGCGGATCGAGCAGGCCAACTTTCCCGACTATCCGCTGCTGCGTCTGGCGGCAGCGCCCGATGTGGAGGTGTTCCTGGTCGACTCGCCGTTCCCACCCGTGGGAGCGGGCGAGATGGGCATTCCGCCTGTCGCGCCCGCACTCGCCAACGCGGTTTTCGCCGCGACGGGCAAGCGGCTACGCCGGCTGCCGCTCGGCGGCCAGCTCAAAACTTGAGCGCCACGGCCTCGGGCGGCTTCCTGAATTTCAACATGACCTGATCGGTATGACCGCGGATGGACGGATCGAACACCGGAAGCTCATGGTTGTCGGCGGGGTTGCGCAACAGATCACTCTGTTCCTCGAGCACGAAGCCTGCGGCGGTGACCGTGCGGATGATGACTTCCGGGTCGATGCGATGCAGGCGCTCGGTATCGCGCACCGCGGAGCCCGGCTGCGCCACGTGATCGACGATCACCAGCACGCCACCGGGCTTGAGCGCATCGAAAAGCGAAGCGACAACCTGTGGCACGTTCGCAGGTCCCATGAAAGAGTCGTACAGATCGTGGAAGTTGAGCGAGGTCCAGATGAGATCGAGGGGCTCGGGCGTATGGAACCGGGACATCGGTGCACTCAGTACCGTCAGGTTGGCATAGTGTGCATCGTTTACGATGCTGCGCGTTCCCGCGGTCTCCTCGGGTGCGCAGTTCTTCAGCTGCTCTTTGGGCAGGAAGGCGTAGACGTGGCCGCGGTCGCCGACGATCCGGCTGAAGATCCGCGTGAAGTAGGCGCCGCCGGACATGAAGTCAGCGACGCGGTCACCGGGTGCGATGCCCGCAAACGCCAGTACCTCGGCAGGGCGGCGCGCGGCATCGTGCGCGACCTGCTCGGCCGGGCGCGTCGGGTCGGCGATTGCAGCGACAACCGCGGCAGGAACGGCGCCGCGGGCAACGACCGCAGCGTTGGCGCCGCTGGCGCCACCGGGAGCGGCGCCAGCGGGAACCACGCACCACTGGACCGCGGCGCACACTCCGAGGAGCGCGAGGAAGACCTTTGCACAGAGTTGCAGGTACGACATGATGCTGGTATCTCCGCAGGTCCTGATCTCTTGCGACTCTACGAGTTGAAGCGCGCTTCAAGTCAAGCGCTGCGCGCAGGCGGGTGTTGTGATGCGTGAGCTTTCGATTGGTGAAGTGGCGCAGGCCACCGGCCTGTCGGCCTCGGCGCTGCGCTACTACGAGAAGGTGGGCCTGCTGCCGGCGCCGCCGCGCACATCGCGACGACGGCGCTACGACGAGCGCGTCTTCGGGCGCATCGAGCTGATCCGCGTGGCGCTCGATGCGGGGTTCACGATCCGCGAGACACGCACCTTCCTGTCCGGATTCGCCGCGGACACGCCGCCCGCCGAGCGCTGGCGGGCGCTCGCGGAACGCAAGCTGCCCGAGGTGGAGCGGGCGATCGAACGCACGCAGCGCATGAAAAGGCTGCTCGAGTCGAGCTTCCGATGCAACTGCCTTCAGCTCGCGGACTGCGAGAGATATCTCAGCGCGGCGCGTCGCCGCCGCCCGCGAAGACGCGACCACTGAGAGCCTCGCCGCGACGCCCTCGGGAACAGGGCGGGACTCGCCGCGGTGTCGCGTGGCGGGCGGTATCCGCTATGCTGCTACGACTCTTTGGCGGAGGCAGCTATGTCCACTTACGAGCTCGCGCAACTGAACATCGGCATCATCAGGGGACCGATGGACTCGCCCATCATGGCGGAGTTTGCCGCGAACCTCGACCGCGTCAATGCGCTCGCCGAGAGCTCCCCTGGCTTCGTGTGGCGACTGCAGACTGCCGACGGCAATGCCACGGCGATTCGCCCCTTTGAGAATGAGAATCTGCTGATCAACATGTCTGTTTGGCAGGACGCGGATTCGTTGCGCAAGTTCGTGTATCGCAGCGCCCATGCCGACATACTGCGCCGCCGGCGCGAGTGGTTTGAGAAGATCAGCGAGGCGATCCTCGTGCTGTGGTGGGTGCCGCGCGGGCACCGCCCGAGCGTCGAGGAGGCCATCGCCCGGCTGGAGCTGCTGCGTCGCAAGGGGCCAAACCCCGAGGCGTTCACGTTCCGCGAGACTTACCCGCCGCCGGATGCGCCGGCGACCGAGCAGCCGGGCGGCTTCGAGGACGAGTGTCCGGCGATCTGAACGCGCGTCACGCAGCGGCAGAGAGAAACGGAACGTTCTCTCCACCGCTGCGAAGTTGCGACTGCTTACTGCTCATTCTCGCTCATGCGCGCGAAATACACGTCTTCTTCGACAGTCCCGTTTAATCCCCGTGTGTCGGCCCACACGATGTCAGGTTGCCCCCAGCCATCCAGCGTGACCCACATATAG
>DASQRV010000234.1:0-30476 GCA_035642735.1 Steroidobacteraceae bacterium | reverse complement strand
ACAAAGGCAAGGATCGCTGCCCACACCACCGGAATGATGAAGGGCTCCATCACCCGGAAGCCGAGCAGCACCAGGCCCGTGAGCAACGTCACGGTGATCAATCGGCGTAACCACGGTGCGGAGACGAGGTCTTCGATGGCGTGTCCCTCCGCTCTCAGCTGAGCGGGCCGCACCATGGAAGACCTCGTCTCCGCACCGTGGCTGCGTCGCCTGATCACCGTGACGTTGCTCGTGGGCCTGGTGCTGCTCGGCTTCCGCGTGATGGAGCCCTTCATCATTCCGGTGGTGTGGGCGGCGATCCTTGCCTTTGTCACCTGGCCGGCCTACGAGCGGGTGCTGCGGGCCTGCCGCGGGCGCGCTGTGATCGCCTCGCTGATACTGACCGCGGCGGTCTCCGTGGCCGTGATCGCGCCGATCGCCTGGCTCGCCGTCGTGCTGCGCATCGAGCTGGTGCGCGCCTGGCATGACACGCAGGACCTGCTCGCCGGCGGCCTGCAGCTGCCGCCCGCGATCCTGAAGATCCCGTGGCTCGGCGAGCAATTGCGCGACCTCGCCGCCCGCGCATCGCAGGACCCGCACGTTCTCGGGCTCGAGCTGCGTAAGGTTGCCGATCATTCCTTCGAGCAGATCGTGCGCCTGATCGGCGGCATCGGGCGCGAAGCCGCAAAAATGGGCCTGACCGCAGTGAGTCTCTTCTTCGTCTACAAGGATGGCCGGCGTGTCTCCGGCCAGCTCGCCGATGCTCTCGGGCAGGTGCTCGGGCCGTACGTCGACAGCTACCGCCGGGCCATCGAGCAGACCGTCAAGGCGGTGGTGTACGGACTGGTGCTCGCGGCGCTGGTACAGGGCGTGCTGGTCGGCATTGGCTACTGGGCGGCGGGCGTCAGCGCGCCGGTATTCCTCGCCGCGCTCACCACGGTCGCGGGCCTGATTCCCTTCGCCGCCCCGGCGATCTGGGGTTGCGTGTGCGTGTGGCTCTTCGTCAAGGGCAGCACCGCCGCCGGGGTTGGGCTGCTCATCTGGGGCGGCATCGTCATGGGCTGGACGGACCACTTCGTGCGTCCACTGCTCATCAGCCGCGAAGCCCAGATCCCGTTCCTGGTCGTGCTGTTCGGAGTGCTCGGCGGCCTCGCCGCGTTCGGTCTCGTGGGCCTGTTTGTCGGTCCCGTGATACTCGCCGTGCTGCTGGCGATCTGGCGCGAGTGGTTGAGCGAGAGCCCGCGTCGCCACGAGGCGAGCGCGGGGTCACCGGGAAATCGCGCGTCAGGCTGAGAGGTGATCGCCCGACGCACACACCAGGCGTGATCCCCCGGGGTGCTTCAAGTGCCGAGGAACATGCGGTAGGCCGGATTGTCCGTCTCCTCGACGTAGGCATAGTGCAGCTCGTTGAGGTGCTGCAGGAAATCCGGCCGCTGTGCCGCGGGAACCTGGATGCCGGCGAGCACCCGGCCGTAGTCCGAGCCGTGATTGCGGTAGTGGAACAGGCTGATGTTCCAGCGTGAGCCGATCGCCTGCAGGAACTTCAGCAGCGCCCCGGGGCGTTCCGGGAATTCGAAGCGGTACAGCCGCTCGTCGGCGATGCCGCGGGCGTGCCCGCCGACCATGTAGCGCACGTGCAGCTTGGCCAACTCGTCGCCGGTCATGTCGGTGACGGTGAAGCCGGCGGCGCGCAGGTCGCCGAGCACCGCCTCCTTCTCGGCGCTGCCACCGCTGAGCGCGAGTCCCGCGAACACCTGGGCGCTGTCGGCGCCGGCGTAGCGGTAGTTGAACTCCGTGACGCTGCGCTGCCCGAGCGCTTCACAGAAGTGGAGGAAGGTTCCCGGCCGCTCCGGGATCACCGCCGCGAGCAGCGCCTCGCGCTCGCCGCCGAAATCGGCGCGCTCGGCCACGTGCCGCAGGCGGTCGAAGTTCATGTTGGCGCCGCTGTTGATCGCCACCACGCGCTTGCCGCGCCAGCCCTCGCGCGCCAGGTATTTCTTCAGCCCCGCGACCGCGAGCGCACCAGCCGGCTCGACGATCGAGCGCGTATCCTCGAACACATCCTGGATGGCGGCACAGATCTCGTCGGTGGAGACCAGCAGCACCTCATCGACCTGGCCACGGCAGAGCGCGAAGGTCTCCTCACCGACGCGCCGCACGGCGACCCCGTCGGCAAAGATGCCGACACGCTCGAGCGCGACGCGCCGACCGGCCTTGAGCGAGTCGTGCATGCTGGCGGCGTCCTGGGGCTCGACCCCGATCACCTTCACCGCCGGATACAGGTACTTCACGAACACCACGACGCCGGCGAGCAGTCCCCCGCCGCCGACCGGCACGAAGATGGCATCGAGCTTCCCGCCCGTCTGGCGCAGGATCTCGACGGCGATGGTGCCCTGGCCGGCGATGACGTCCGGATCATCGAAGGGATGCACGAACACCAGGTTGCGCTCGCGGGCGAGCTGCAGCGCTCGCTCGAGCGCGCTGTCGTAATCATCGCCGTGCAACACCACCTCGGCGCCGAGATCGAGGACCGCCTGCACCTTGATGTGGGGGGTGGTCTGCGGCATGACCACCACTGCGGTGATGCCGCGGCGGTGCGCAGCGAGCGCCACGCCCTGCGCGTGATTGCCGGCGGAGGCACACACCACGCCCCGGCGCGCCGCGAGCTCGGACAGGTGCGCGATGCGGTTGCAGGCGCCGCGCAGCTTGAAGGAGAACACCGGCTGCAGGTCCTCACGCTTGAGCAGCACCTGGTTGCCGAGCCGCCGCGAGAGCCGCGAAGCTTCCTCGAGTGGTGACTCGATGGCGAGGTCGTAGACACGCGCCTTGAGGATTCTCTCGATGTAGGGACTTGCCACCGCTCTCGCTCGCTCGCCGCGCGTTGCGCGCACCGCCCGGGAGCTTAGCGGGGTCGCCGCGAAATTTCGCTTCCCGGTGACAGACGGACACCCGCCGCTCGCTGGCCAAGCGGATTTTCGCGGGGTGCTTCGGCGGCAGTTGTCAGCGCTTGTCGGCGGCCTTGCGCTCCACGAAGCGGTATTGCATCCGGCCGATCGCGATCTGATCACCGTCGCGCAGCGTCTGACGGAAGACGCGCTGGCCGTTGACGTGCACGCCGTTGGTGCTGTTTAAGTCCTCGATGACGGCACTGGCCGGTCCCACCAGGATGACGGCGTGGTGACGGCTGATGAACTTGGCGTCGAGCTGCAGATCGTTGTCGGGCGTGCGGCCGATGCTCGTCTTGCGGCTGAGCACGTGCACGACCTCCCGACCGTCGGCGCTGTGGATCAGCAGCCGCGTCGCGCCATCGGGCATTGGCTCGTCGCCGGGAGCTTCCTCCCCGGCGTGCCGCGCGGGGTCACGCAGCGCCGGATGGATGGCGGTGGCGGCGTGGCGCGCATCGCCGGTAGCCTCGAGCTCCGTGATGCGCGCGGCGCGGTTGCGCGTGTCGGCCTCGAGGCGCTGCACCAACTCCTCGGCCGCGGGCGGTTCCTTCTCGAGCCCGCGCAGCCGTGCGCCGTGCGTGGCGCACTCGGCCTCGAGCGCACGCACGCGCTCCTCCCGGGCAACGGCCGCCTGCTCGAGCTCGCGCACGCGCGATTCCGCCACGGCGATACTCGCCAGATGACCGCCGCGCTCCTGCTGCGCCGAGCGCAGGGCGCCGCCCCACTCCTCCATCTCTCCGCGCACGGTGGCCAGCTCGCCCTCGAGCTGTGTAGCCCGTTGCCGCTCGGCGCTGAGCCAGGCTTCGAGCTGCCCGGCCCGCTCGCTTTTCTGAGCGAGTGCGGACTGTTGCGAGCTCGCCTGCACCGCGGCCGTCGCGGCGCTGCGGCGCGCCGCCTCGAGCGCGGCGTCGGCGCTGACGATCTCGCTGCGCAACCGTTCCAGCTCCTCACGCTGTTGTCTTTCCCTGCTGTCGCGTTGGGCGAAATCCGCCTCGAGCGCGTGAACGCGCTCAGTACCGGCGTTGATCTCTGCCTGCAGTCGCGCGAGGCTCGACCGCAGCCCCTGCGTCTGGTGATCCTGATCCTGCAGTTGCGCGTCGCGCTGCGTGAGCATGTTGGTGAGCGTGCTCACCTGTTGCTCGAGCTGTGCGATGCGCCCGCCGCGTTGCGTGAGTGCCTCTTCCTGATGATGTGCGAGCTCATCGCGGCTCGCGAGCTCGCGGGTCAACCGTACGAGCTCCGCGGCGCGGTCCTCGGCCTCGTGATTGAGCTCGGTGACCAGGTGCTGCGCGATCTCCCGCCGTCGCTCGAGCGTCTGCAGCGACTCGAGGTAGCTCATGGCGCGGGCGCGCTCGTTGTGCAGATCCACCATCACGCCGGCGGCGTCCGCACGCCCCGCCGTCGCCAGCGTCTGCTGCTGCTCGAGCTCACGCGTGCGTTGTGCGCGCGCGGCGCTTTCCTGTTGCTCGAGCCGCTGCTGCATCTCCTGGGTGCGTGCGCCGGAGGCGCTCGCCACAGCCCGCGCCTGAGCGAGGTCCTCGCTTGCGGCGGCGGCACGCTGCTCGGCGGCCGCAAGGGCTCGCGCGGACTCCTCGAGGCGCGCCGCGTTCTGCGCCGCCGCGGCCTGCCGTTGGGAGAGCTCCGCGCTCAACCTGGCGGCGCGCTGCTCGAGCTTGGCAAGGTGCTGCTCGACCGACGCGGTACGTTGCTCGGCGGCGGTGGCACGCTGCTCGGCGCTCGCGGCACGCTGCTCGGCGCTGGCGGCGCGCTGCGCGGCGGCCGCCTGTGACGCGAGCGCCTCGTCGCGTGCCTGCTCGAGCTGCAGCAGCCGCTTGCCGTGGCTCGCCAGGCGCTCCTCCGCCTCCCGCAGTGCGGCCGTGCGCGACTCCAGCTCGAGTCGTTGCCGGCGCTGCTCTTCCACACTCGCCGCGGCGCTCGAGGCAGCCTGTTCCGCCAGCGGGTGCGCCCAGGTGCCGGTCGTGGCCAGCGCGTCCTCTGTGCCCGATGCCGCGACCTTCGCGGTCGTCGCGGTGGCGCTCGCAGCCGGCGCGGGGACGTCCAGTACCGGCAGCTCGGCCGTGCTGTCGAGATCGGAACGCGCCTGTGGTGGGGCAGGCGGACGCCTCGGACGCGAACTCATTGAGGTACCCAGTGCTCCATGCGGGTGATGAAAAGTGTAGCGCTGTGCGCTGCCGGCGGCCGCGCGCAGTGCAGTGATTAAGTGAAAAATCTCCCGAAAATCCCCTTTTTCAGGAACGCAGGAACTCGCGCGCCGCTTCGGCGATGCCCTGCGGCGCGCCAACCAGTACCTCCGTGGCGTTCTGCTGCAATTCCGTTACACGCGCGGCGGGCAGCACCTCGCGCACGCGCCCCGTTGCGTCATAAAGCTCATCGTGCGAGCGCAGCACCAGCAGCCGCTGGGTGAGCCGCGCGAGGCGCTCGCGCATCGGATACTGCGCCGCCGCCTCCAGCACCCAGCGCGCGGCCTCGCCCGAGCTGAACGCCCCGTCGGTCGGCGCGGGCGTCTGGCTGCGCGCCACCTGCCGCTCAGCCTCGGTGAGCAGCGGCACCGACACCAGGATCACACGGCTCACCTGGGTCGGACGCGTTAGGGCAAGCTCGGTCGCGGGGACGGCGCCGCCGCGCAGCCCCAGCACTGCGAGAGTTCGAAATCGCATGCTGTCGATGAAATCCCCGAGGGCCGCCGCGTAGTCGGCCATGGTCGGGCGCGTGCGCGGACCGTCGGATTCGCCGAAACCCGGCAGATCCGGCGCGTACACCGAGCGATCCTCGCCGGCGAGCGGGAGCAGCCGGGTGAAAACCCGCCCGGAGCCCGGAAGGTCGTGCAGGCACAGGAGCGGTGTTCCCTCCTCGAATCCACCACCGCGCGGCATGGCATGGTGCACATGAAGCTGCCCGTAGCGGCATTCGAAGTAGCCACGGCGGGCGCGCGCCGCGGGCGCGGGCAGCTGGGTCGGCGTTCCCCTCGGCATGGGCAACATAGTGCCACGATCGGCGTTGCTCTTGCGCCCGCGGTCAGGCCGGGTAAATTGAAGACATGGAACGGTTTTGGGCATTGCTCGTCGTGGCGTTGCCCCTGGCCGGTTGCGGTGTCGCCGGGACCGGGGTCGGCGCGGGGACCGCGGCCGAATCGGCAGCGCAGCAGGCGGCGCAGGCACAGGCGGCGCAGGACCAGGTCCGCCAGCAGATCGACGCCGCCTACCGCCAGGCCGCCGAGCAGCGGCGGGCGGCCGATGCGGATGGACAATGACCGTGCACAACCTGCAGGTCAGGATCAAGCGTCCGCCAGCGCGAGCGTGCGACGTCGAGCTGATCGAAGGCGAGCGACCCCCCCTCACCAACGGCTCCTTCCTGGCGCGCGCTCTGTGGCTGGCGGTCGATCCTTTCCGCTGTGCGTCCGACATCCTGAGCGGTGAGTTTCCACGCCCCGGCGATGTGGTCCCGGCACGCGGCGTCGGCGAAGTGATCGACTCCCGCCACGACGTCTTCGGCGTCGGGAGCCTCGTCGTGCTCGACTGCGGCCTGCAGCAGCTGTGCGTCTCCGAGGGACATCACGCGTGGCTGTTGCATCCTGGACAGACACCCGCCTCGACGGCGCTCGGAGTCCTCGGCGCGCCCGGCATGGCGGCTTACTTCGGCCTGCTGCATCTGGCACGGCTGCGACCCGATGAGACCGTGCTCGTATCCACGGCGGCCAACGCCGCCGGCGCCATGGCCGGCCAGATCGCCCAGCTCAAGGGCGCACGGGCGATCGGCATGGCCGGTACCTACGAGAAGTGCGACTGGGTGACGCGGCATGCGCGGCTGTCGGGCTGTATCAACTACGCCGCCGAGAACCTGGAGGCGCGGTTGCGGCAGCTGGCGCCGCACGGAGTCGACATCTACTTCGACAATGTTGGCGGGGAGTTGCTCGAGAGGGTGGTGACGAGCGGGATCCTCGCGCGCGGCGCCCGCATCGTGCAGAACAGCGTCAAGCCCGCGCAGCCGGAGGCATTGCTCGCCCGCGCCGGCTATGCGCCCGGAAGCCTGCAGCTCCTGAGCGTGGACCTGCACCACTACGAGCACCGCCGCTCGGAATTCCTGCGCGACGCGATCGCCTGGTACGGGGCCGGTCGCATCGCCACCAAGGATCACGTGGTCGAAGGACTCGTCAACGCGCCGGCCCATCTGCTGCTCGTCATGCAGGGGGGCAACTTCGGCCGGCCGCTGGTGCGGCTCTGAGGAGTTGACGTGCGCACCGCGCACGCCGGGCGTGCGCGGTGCGCTTCGTCGGATCGAGTGTCAGCGCCGCCGGCGCGCCGCGCGTCTCACGCGTCGCGCTGCCCGTCTCACGCCCCGCGCCGCTCCTCGTGCGCTGCGGCGCACGCGCCGCGCCGTCTTGCGCGCGGTTTTGCGGGCGGCGCGCCGGACGCCCGGGCGGGCGGCCTTGCGCGCTGTTTTTCTGCCGGCCCGACGCACTTTGCGCGCCACCTTTCTCCCGGCCCGGCGCACTTTCCTTGCCGCCTTCTTGGCTTTCTTCGCCGCCTTCCTGGCTGTCTTCGCCACTTTCGCGGCCACGACGACCTTCGCCACCTTCGCCGCCACGACGACCTTGGCCACGCTTGCCGCAGGGGTTGCGGGCTTTGCAGCGGCGGGCTTGGCAGGCGCGGACTTCACGGCTGCGGGCGTCGCGGGAGCGGTGGCGGGCTTCGGTGCCGCCGGCGGCTTGGCGGCCGCCACCGGCTTCGACGCGGCAGCCGGTTTCTGGCTCGCGGCACGCGGCGCTTCCTGCACTGCGAAGGCGCCACCCTGCGGGTCCATCATCATGGCGATCCAGCTCCCGCCGGGAACCTCCATCGGTCCGTGCAGGAGCCGGCCGCCGCCAGCCTTGGCGGCCGCGACCGCGCGGCTGGCTTCGGCGACGTTCACATAGCTCAACCACGAGGGTGCGGTCGAGGGGCCCTGCACGTTGACAATGCCACCGACCTGGTCGCCACCGTGCTGGAAGATCTGGTACACGCCCATGGCGCCCATGTCGTGCCCGGGACCCTTGGTCCAGCCGAACAACTGACCGTAGAAGCGCAGCGCAGCCGCGACGTCAGTGGTCGCGAGCTCGTGCCAGGAGAAACCGCCCTGCGCAGGTGGCGCACCGGGAGGGGGCCCGGCCCCGGGGGTGAACAGTGCGAACGTTGCACCCTGTGGGTCGGTGAGGACGGCGAAGCGGCCGACGTTCGGAATGTCAGCAGGAGCCTTGACGATGCGCGCGCCGAGCCCTTGAGCCTGTGAGCAGGTGGCGTCGACATTCGGTGTTCCGACATAGACGAGCCAGTGTGGCGGTGTCGCGCCGGCTTCGGCCGGCAGTGCCATGAGGCCGCCGATCTGGGTTTGTCCGGCCATCCAGATGGTGTAGCCGGGCATGCTGGAGGGTGCCGTCCGCCAGGGCAGGACCTTGGGGTAGAACGCGGCGGCGGCCGCGGTGTCGGTTGTCAGCAACTCGTGCCAGACGAATCGTCCCAGGACTTCGGCGTTGCTCATGGTCGGTCTTCCTCTTGTTTGCGAGCGACAACTTCGACTGTCGGCGAATGGCCCAACATTCTGCCCTTCTCCGCCGCCGGCTGCCATGTCTGTCGCGCGGATTCGCCGCCTGCAAGCCGGCGCTGGTGCCAGATGAGATACAGCCCGGTCGCGATCACGAGCCCGCCGCCCAAACACACACGTGCCGAGGGGAGCACGTTCCACACCAGGCGGTCGATGGCGGCTCCCCAGAGGAGCGCGGTGTACTCGAAGGGTGTAACGACCGAGGGGGGTGCCGAGCGGAAAGCCTCGGTGAGCAGGTACTGCCCGATCGCCGCCAGCACGCCGAGGCCGACGAGCCATTTCCAGTGCGTGTGCTCGATCGGCACCCAGACGGGGATGGAAATCGCCGTGGCGAACAGCGTCATCAGGCCGACGGCCCAGAAGACCACGCTGACGGTCGTGTCGCTGCGCGTCAACACCCGTACCGCGATGGCGCTCAGAGCGTAGGCGCAGGCCCCCACCAGCGCGGCCAGGGTCCCGAGAGTGCTCAGGCCCGAGGCGCTCGGGCGCAGCATGGTGAGCACGCCAACGAGGCCGACCATGATGGCAATCCAGTTGCGCCAGTCGATCCGTTCCCCGAGCAGTGGCACCGACAGCGCCGCCACGATGAGCGGCGCCGACAGGAACACCGCGTAGGCGTTGGCGAGCGACAGCACGCGCACCGCGTAGATGAAGCCGCCGAGCACCAGCAGCATGAGCAACCCTCGCAGCAGGTGCATGGGCCAGCGCCGCGGCTTGAGGTCCTGCAGCCGCCCGCGCAGCAGCACCGGCAGCAGTGTGAAGGGGAGCGAGGTCGCACCGCGCAGCGCCGCGACCTGCATGGGCGGGTAGTCCGCCGCCAGCAGCTTCAGGAGTGCATCCATCAGGGAGAATACGGCGACCGCGGCGATCATCGTCGCGATGGCCCGCAGCCGCCGCTCCCGCACCGGTCAGCCGCTCAGGGTCGCCTGCGGCTGCCGGCCGGCGCCGCCCATCGCACGGTAACTGGTGCCGAGCAGCCGTGCCGGCAGTGGAAATGCGCTGATCAGCGACACCACGAGCGAGGAGGCATAGGGCACCGCCTGTATGAGCAGCACTACGACCCACGCGAAGTGATCGGGGCCGGCATTCTGCGGGAGCGCAGTGTGCGAGACCGCCCAGGCCGAGAGCACCAGGCCGATCATCATCAGCGTTTCCTCGCGTGCGGCGGCGAGCGCGTGCCACAACCCGGAGGAACGGCCCGTCTTCGGTGTGCGGAAGAACGGCTCGCTGCGGGTTACGAGGCCTTTGAGGGCGGCGCGGCCGATGGTGTGGGTGAGGGCGAGGCCGGCGATCGCTGCCGCGAGCGTCTGCCGCAGGTTGGCGCCGACGCGCACGTGGTACAGGTGCACGAGCTTGGCGAGCTTGAAGGTGAACAGTGACAGGGGCAGGACCGAGTACAGCACGAGCGGCGCATCCACCCTGGCCGGCGCCCACACCATCGCCGCCGACCAGCCCAGCGCCGCGAGGTTGAAGAGCAGGTTGCAGCCATCGGCGATCCACGGCAGCCAGCCGGCGATGAAGTGGTAGCGCTGCCCGGCGGACAGCGGGCCGCCCTCGAGGAACAGCGCACGGGCATGTGCCTTGATGATCTGCATGGCGCCGTAAGCCCAGCGGAAGCGCTGCTTCTTGAAGTCGATGAAGGTGTCGGGCATGAGGCCGCGGCCGTAGCTCTCGGGCACGTAGCTGGCATCGAAGCCGGCCTCGAAGATGCGCAGGCCGAGCTCCGCGTCCTCGGTGATGCACCATTCGGCCCAGCGGCAGGCATCGAGCTGCCTGCGCCGCACCATCGTCATGGTGCCGTGCTGGATGATGGCGTTGCGCTCGTTGCGCGTGATCATGCCGATCTGGAAGAAACCGCGGTATTCGGCGTAGCACATCGCCTTGAAGGCGCTCTGGTCCGCGTCACGGTAGTCCTGAGGCGCCTGCACGATGGCGATGCGCTCGTCCTGGAACGCCGGCGTCAAATCGCGCAGCCAGCCGGCATCGACCACGTAGTCGCTGTCGATGACCGCGACGATCGCCGCATCCGGCGCGGTGCGCTCGAGGGCGTAGTTGAGCGCCCCGGCCTTGAAGCCCGCGAGTGGCGCGACGTGGGAGAAACGGAACCGCGCGCCGAGCTTCGCGCAGTGCGCTTCGACCGGCCGCCAGACGCTCTCATCGCGCGTATTGTTGTCGATCACCAGTACTTCGTAGTCGGGATAATCGAGCCGTGCCAGCGCATCGAGTGTCTCGATGAGCATCGCCGGCGGCTCGTTGTAGGCCGGTACGTGGATGGAGACCTTGGGCGGGGAGGTGTTGCCGCTGAGTAGCGGCGTGCCGAGACGCCGGCGGTATTCGACCCAGTGCGCCTCGGCCCATTCGTGCGCCTCGGCCAGCAGCACCAGCAGCACGCCCAGCATGCCGAGCAGCAGCAGCACGCCCGACACGACGCTCGAGACGGTCATGTACTGCTGCGTGAAATCGTAGATCACCCACACCGCGATGGTGGCGGCGGCATACACGACCACCGCCAGGAAGCTGCGGCCGCGGTTACGCAGCGTGACGCTGTTGAGATAGAGGAGGCCGAGTACCAGCAGCGACACGCCGATCGAGACCGCCGCGAGGATGTGCCATTCGGGGATGCGCACGATCGGAGCGGTGAATTCAAACTTGGGCCGGCGCTCGACGTCGTACACGCCCCAGTAGGAGCCAACCGCGCCTTCCTGGAACGCCTTCCACGGCTGATCGAAGGCCTCCATCACGTAGTAGGTGATCTGCTCCTTCTGTGCGCGGTACAGGAAGCGGCGCAGGAACAGCGCCTCGTTCGCCACCGAGGCGACCGCCGACTCGTGCGTGCGGCCGCGGCTCGGCCAGCCGATCTCCGCGACCACGATCGGCTTGTGCGGGAAGGTCTTCTGCAGGCGCTTGAACTGCGCCAGCGAATAGTCGACCGCCTGGTCGACCGCGACGCCTTCCCAGTAGGGCAGCAGGTGCACGCCGATGAAATCGACGTGATGGGCGAGCTCCGGGTGGGCGAGCCAGGTGTCCCAGGTCTCCGCGGTCCCCACCGGCTGCGAGATCGCCTCGCGGGCGCGGTCGAGGTATTTCGTGAACTCCTCGATCGGAAGATCGCCGCGCAGCAGCACCTCGTTGCCGACGATGACGCGCACCACGTTCTGGTGGGTATTGGCCAGCTCGATCGCAGCCTTCAGCTGCTCCTCGTTCTTGTCGCGGTGGGTGTCGAGCCAGACGCCGAGCGCGACGTTCAGGCCGTGCCGCTCCGCGAGCTCCGGCACGTCCGCCAGCGTCGCGCCGACACTGTAGGTGCGTATCGCCTTCACCCTGCCTTCGAGCAATGACAGGTCGGCATCGATCTCTGCGTCGGTCGGCATCTCGAAATGCGTCGGATCCTCGTTGGCGCGGAACGGGGAAAAAGCGAAGCCCTGGATCAGCGGCGGCCACGGGGGCTCGCGCGTCGGTCGGTTGAGGTACGCCCACACCGCGAAGGTCAGCGAGGCGAACACCGCCGCGATCAGCAGGCTGGGAATGGTCTTCATGTTGCCGCGGCGGGGCTACCAGCTGCCGGTGTTGGGCATGGACTTCCACGGCTCGGCGGCCGGCAGCGATGCGCCCTTCTGCAGCAGCTCGATCGAAATGTTGTCGGGCGAGCGCACGAAGGCCATGTGCCCGTCGCGCGGCGGCCGCAGGATGGTGACGCCGTGATCGGCGAGGCGCTGGCAGGTGGCGTAGATGTCCTCCACCGCGTAGGCGAGATGCCCGAAGTTGCGCCCGCCGGTGTATTTCTCGGGGTCCCAGTTGTGGGTGAGCTCGACCTGCGCGCTCTCATCGCCGGGGGCCGCGAGGAACACCAGCGTGTAACGGCCCTGCGGGTAGTCCTTGCGCGAGAGCTCCTCGAGGCCGAGAGCGTCGCAATAGAATTTCAACGATGCCTCAAGGTTGGTTACACGAACCATGGTGTGCAGGTACTTCATAGGGTTTCTCGCATGAACCGGTGGTGAACCCTCAGGTGCGATCCGGCGCTGCGATACCGAGCGCCTGCTCGATGCGCGCCGGGTCAAAGATGCGGCCGCCCTTCATCACCAGCGACACCTTGTCGATGTCGGCGATCTGCGTGCTCGGATCGCCGTCCACCAGGATGAGATCGGCGAGCTTACCGGGCGCGATCACCCCGCGCTCGCCGTTGGCGCCGATCACCTGGGCAGAGGTGAGGGTCGCGAGGCGCAGGACCTCGGCGGGCGGAATGCCGGCGCGCGCGTAGAGCTCGAGCTCGTGGTGGAGCGTGTAACCGGGGAGCGCGTCGGTGCCGGGGATGATGGTGACACCGGCACCGTACAGCGCCTTCAGCAGTCGCAGCATGGCGGGCAGCGCCTCGCGGTAGGCGTCTTCCTCGCCCTTGGGAACTGCCAGCGCACTCGAGAGCAGTGTGCGGCGCACCTGGAGCGGCATGCGCGGCGCGATCCGCTCGAGCCCGGGCGTCACCGCCGCCGGGTCACCGCAGAACCTGGCCTCGAACACGTTCATCGTCGGATCGAGCACCGTGTGGTGGCGCGCGAGGTAGGCGATGAACGCCTGCACCTGCGGCTTCTCGGGCGTGAACTCGCGCGCATGCGCCGCAACCGCCGTGAAGCGATTCATGTTGCGCGTTTCCTTCACCTGGTCGAAGAGGAAGTCGAGCACGATGAAATTGAGGTGCTGGATCTCATCGGCACCGTCGGCGACGAATTGCTGCGCGCTCATGAACGCCGGCACGTGGCCGCTGACGCGCAGCCCGCGCGCGTGCGCCTCGGCCGCGATTACCGGCACGATCGGTGGCGGCACCGAGGAGTAGATCTTGATCTGCCCGTAGCCGTGAGCGGCGTACCAGTCGACATCCCGGATGGCCTCCGCGGCGCTGTCGATGCGCATCTTCGTCGGCCCGGCGTACGGGCCGGTGCCGTCGATGATGCCGGCCTTCCAGACCCGCGGTCCGAGCTCGGTACCGGCATCGAAGCGCGCGACGCGCTCGAGGAACGTGTCGGTGTCGTTCGCCATGTCGCGCGCGCTCGTCACGCCGTTGGCAATGTCGAGCGCGCCGTCGTTGTCGCCGAAATGCTGGTGGTTGTCCCACAGCCCCGGCATGAGGAAACGCCCGCGCGCCTCGATCACCTGAGCGTCCGCCGGCGCGGTCAGCTCGGCATCGGGCGCCACCTGCACGATGCGCTCACCGCGGATCAGCACGCTCGTGCCCGCGGTCACGGTGAGGTCGCGCGGATCGAACAGCCGCGCGTTGCGGATCAGGACATCGGTCGCCGGCACGACGGTCTGCGCAGCGGCGAGCTGGGCCGACCTTGCAGCACTCGCCCGGTCCTGGGCCGCGAGCAGCTGCGGCAGGAGCTCCCGCGTGGCGGGCGAGAGCACCGAGAACCAGCCCGAGACGATCGCGGCAGTCGCGCCATCCCGATCGAGCCAGACAGGTGTCGGGGAGAAGTCGAGCCCGCTGATCTGGTACTGGGTGAGGCCGCGCGTCGCGGGAGCCTGATCGCCCGGCAGCGGGCCAACGGCTTCGATTGTGGCCTCGCCCGCCGGCAACAGCGCGAGGCGGTGGCCGGGGGACTTCAGCAGCGCGCGCGCGAGGACGCCCAGCATTTCCGGCGGAGCACTGACCGGAACGTAGAAGGCTTCCCCGCTGCCGGCCTTCTCGCCCTGCTCGGCCCGGTTGTGCCAGGAGGCCTTGCCGTCGGCGAAGTGGAAGCTCTCGCTGACCGCCGCCTTCATGTAGTCGTTGCCGCTGCCGCGGTAGTCGATCGGCACACCGGCGGGGTCGAGCTTCCAGGTAGCGATGATGTGGTCGCCGCGGCCGCGATCGTTGAAGGAATACTCGGCGCGCGTGGCACCCGCGTCGTCGGCGATGGTCTGGGCGCCGGCGGGAAGGCCCTGGATGAGAATCTGGTCCTCACGCGCCACGGCCACACCCGAGAGCATCGCGAGCTGCACGCAGAGCGCGGCTGCGCTCATCCCCCCCCGCGCATTCATCAGAACATCTCCGAGGGACCGGGCGTCTTGATGTCGACCTTGTGACGCGAGGGGATGAACTCCCCGGTGATCATCTCCTCGTAGCTCTGGCCCGGTCCCACCATCGGATAGACCCCCGCGTCCGGGTCGATCATGACCTCGAGGAAAGCCGGGCCCTTGAAGGCGAGGAACTCGGCGATGACGCGCGACACGTCCGCCTTGTGCTCGAGGCGCGCCGCGTAGCGAAAGCCATCCGCCTGCGCGGCCTTGATGAAGTCCTTCTTGTGCAGTGAGCGGTCGCTCGCGGACAGCCGTCCCTTGAAGAACAGCTTCTGCCACTGCTTCACCATGCCGTCGCCGAAATTGTTGAGCACCACGACCTTCACCGGCAGGTTGTAGGTTGTCGCGGTCTCCAGCTCACCGATGTTCATGCGGATGCTCGAGTCGCCGTCGATGTCGATGACGAGGCGCTGCGGCTGTGCGATCTGCGCACCGATTGCTGCCGGGAGGCCGAAGCCCATCGTGCCCATGCTGCCGGAGGTCAGCCACAGCCTGGGCGCGGTGAAGTCGCAGTACTGCGCCGCCCACATCTGATGCTGCCCCACACCGGTGGTGATGATCGCCGCGCCGCGTGCGTGGTGGTTGATCTCCTCGATGACGTAGTAGGGCTGGATGAGCGGGCTCGCGCGGTCGTAGTTCATGGCGTAGACGCGCCTGAGCTCGGCGACCTCGGCGAGCCAGGGGGCGAAATCGCGCTTGAAGCCGTGCGCGCGGCCGTGCGCGATGAGCGCCTGCAGCGCCTCGCGCACCTGCCCGACGTGGCTCCAGTGCACGCGCTTCACCTTGTTCACTTCCGCGCGGTCGACATCGAGATGCGCGATGCGCCGCGCGTTCTTCGCGAATTTCGCCGGCACGCCGGCGACGCGGTCGTCGAAGCGCGCGCCGACCGCGATCAGGAAATCGCAGTCGTCCACGGCGTAGTTGGCGTACGCCGCACCGTGCATGCCGAGCATGCGCATGGAGAGCGGGTGCGTAGTGTCGAGCGAGCCGATGCCCATCAGCGTGGTAACGACCGGGACCGAGAAGGCGGTGGCGAACTCGGTGAGGGTGGCAGCCGCGTTGCCATTGATCACTCCGCCGCCCGCGTAGATGAGCGGCCGCGAGGACTCCTGCAGCATGGCAAAGAAGTGGGCCGCCGCCGGCGCCTCCACGACCGCCTGCTCGAGCTCCTGCTGGCGACGGCGGAACCCGGGTATGGGCAGGAGGCCCTCGCCGTGGAACACACCCTCCCAGTTCTGCACGTCCTTCGGCACATCGACCACCACCGGTCCCGGGCGGCCGCTGCGGGCGATCTCGAAAGCGGTCCGGACCGTGCGCTCGAGCTTCGTGGGATCGGTCACCAGGAAGATGTGCTTGGCGACCGCCCCCATCATGGTGGGGACAGGAGCCTCCTGAAAAGCATCGGTTCCGATCGCCGCAGTCGCGACCTGCCCCGAAATCACGACAATGGGTATCGAATCTGCGGTGCAATCGCGCACCGGTGTAACAGTGTTCGTGGCGCCGGGTCCGGAGGTCACGAGGCACACTCCCACCCGGCCGCTCGCGCGCGCATAGCCCGCGGCCATGAAGCCCGCTCCCTGCTCATTCGCCGGCACGATGAGCGGAATCTGCGGCTCACCGGCGCGCGCGGCCTGCTCGTTGTAGAGGAACACCGCGTCGTAGGTGGGCAGGATGGCCCCGCCGCTGTAGCCGAATATCGCCGTGACGCCCTCATCGGCCAGCACCTGCATGATCATGCGGGCGCCGCTCATGCGCTGACCGGCCAGGGGATGTCCCACCGGGCGTGGCTGGATCACCGTGTCACTCATGGAGACGCGCTTGTCTTGATTCCGTGCGGGAGGGCGAAAGAACTCCCGAGCCTAGCAGCTTGGGTCCGTGGTGCAAGCGCGTGCCGATCCTTTATTCTGCCGCCTGCAGGCCAGTCCTTCAGCCGCTTTTTCCCGGATTTCCATGCGTCATATCATCGCCATCCTGCTGCAGAACGAAGCCGGCGCGCTCAGCCGGGTCGCGGGCCTGTTCTCAACCCGCGGCTACAACATCGAGTCGCTCTCGGTCGCCCCGACCGACGACCCGACCGTGTCGCGACTGACATTGGTCACGAAGGGCTCTGACCTGGTCATCCAGCAGATCGCCAACCAGCTGAACAAGCTCGTGGACGTGGTGCAGGTGTTGGACATGACGCGCGGCGAGCACCTGGAGCGCGAGCTGGTGCTGCTCAAGCTGCGCGTTGCGCCCGGACAGACCGATACGGTGCGCGGGCAGGTCGTGCGCAGTGGCGGGCGCGTGCTCGACCCCGCGGTCGAAGGCTTCATCGTCGAGCTGACCGCGAGTGAGGCGGAGATCAACGCCTTCATGGCCGATCTGGCACACCGCGCCGAGCTTCTCGAAGTCGTGCGCAGCGGCGCCCTCGGCATCAGCCGCACCGCGCGCCCGCTGCGGGCCCGTGCCGCGCCGGAGAGCGCCTGAGCGGCGTGCGCGCCGCGTCGGCAGGGGGACCGTGGATCGCGGTTGCGTCGTGGCGACAGCCGCGTTTTCATAGTGTTATCGGAGCTTTTCGGCGCAGATCGGCGCAAGATCTTCGCTGAAACAGACTAGTGTCTGATCAGCGCATCCTCCCTGCGGTGATGCGCCGTTCAGGGTCCAGGCGGCAGCACTAGGGCAGCAGTACCGTCGAGCCGGAGGTGCGCCGGCTCTCGAGGTCGCGGTGGGCATCGGCGGCCTGTGCGAGGCTGTACCGCTGGCCGATGACCACTTTCACCTTCCGGCTCCTGACGGCCGCGAACAGCTCGCGCGCCGCGGCCTCGAGCTCGCGGCGCGTGGCAATGTAGTTGAAGAGCGTCGGACGCGTGAGGAAAAGCGAGCCGCGCTTGGTGAGCTCGAACGGACTGATGGCGGGCGGTGGGCCCGAGGCATTGCCAAAGGTCACCATCATGCCGAGGCGCCTCAGGCAGTCGAGCGACTCCATGAAGGTGTCCTTGCCGACCGCGTCGTACACCACGGCGACACCCGAGCCTTTGGTGAAGCCCCTGACACCCGGGACCAGCTCATCGCGTCCGGAGATGAGCACGTGCTTGCAACCGTACTTGCGCGCCAGCTCCGCCTTGGCCTCGCTCCCCACGACGCCGATTACGGTGGCACCGAGCGCCTTGGCCCATTGACACAGGATCAGTCCGACACCGCCGGCGGCGGCATGCACCAGGATCGGATCGCCGCGTACCACTTTGTGTGTGCGACGGATGAGAAAGTGCGCGGTGAGCCCTTTCAGCATGAGGGCCGCGGCCTGCTCGTCGGAGATGCCGCGCGGCACGCGCACGACGCGCTCGGCGGGGACGTTACGCACCTCGCTGTAGGCGCCCGGGCTCGGGAACACGTAGGCGACGCGCTCACCGACACGCAGCCCACGGACACCGCGCCCGAGCGCCGTGATGACGCCCGCTGCCTCACGCCCGAGTCCGCTTGGCAGACTCATCGGGTAAAGCCCGGTGCGATCGTAGACGTCGATGTAGTTGACGCCGATGGCAGTGTGGCGGATCTGCACCTCGCCGGCCGCCGGCTTACCCGGATCGACCTCCTCGAGGCGCAGCACCTCGGGTCCGCCATTCTCGTAGAGGCGTATGGCGTTGGGCATGGGGGGAAGGATAACGCACGCCGCTGTGGGTGGCCCGGCGCCGGCGCCTGGTGCAGCGCATCTACAGTGCGCTGTCGTCCGTCTCCCCGGTGCGGATGCGGATGACGCGCTCGATGTCGGTGATGAAGATCTTGCCGTCTCCGACCTTGCCCGTCTTGGCGGCCTTCATGATGGCCTCGATGACCTGGTCGACCAGGTCGCCGCGCACCGCCACCTCGATGCGCGTCTTCGGAACGAAATCAACCACGTACTCCGCACCGCGATAGAGCTCGGTGTGTCCGCGCTGGCGCCCGAATCCCTTCACCTCGGTGACCGTCATGCCCGAGACGCCGATGTCCGAGAGCGCAGCCCGTACGTCGTCGAGCTTGAAGGGCTTGATGATCGCTGTGACCAGTTTCATGAGCGGACACTCCGTCTTCGAGGGATTTCCGGAGCGAAGGATTTTGCAGTTTCCGTGCCATGACGTCGAATGGCGAGGAAACCCGCGACGCGGCCGCAGCGCCGCCGATCGGGCGGACTGCGTGTTGCACCATCCTGAGGCGGACGCCGCCCCACCGTGCTCCTCCGTGGTGCGGCCAGGGTTAGGCTATTCTTCCGCCGATGTACGAGCGGATCGTGATCGCGGGGGGCGGGCAGGCCGCCGTGCAGGCGGTCGACACCCTGCGTCGCCGCGGCTTCTCGGGAGGGCTCACGCTCGTCGGTGACGAGCCCTGGCCGCCCTACCAGCGACCGCCGCTCTCGAAGAAGTACCTCGCCGGCAGCCTCGTGCGCGAGCGCTTGCTGATCCGACCCGCGGCCTTCTTTGCCGATCACTCCGTCACGACCCATTTCGGGCAGCGGGTCACCGAGATCGCGCGGCGCGAGAGGCACGTGCGGCTCGATGACGGGCGGGTGTTGCCGTACGACGCGCTGCTGCTCGCCACCGGCAGCCGGCCGCGCGCGCTGCCCGTCCCCGGAAGCGAGCTCGCCGGCGTGCACTACCTGCGCACCCTCGCCGATGCCGACCGCATCCGCGCCGAATGCGCGGCGGGCGGCCGGGTCGTGATCATTGGCGGCGGCTACATCGGCCTGGAAGTCGCGGCCACCCTGCGCGAGCGGGGGATGGAGGTGACCGTGCTCGAGATGGCCGCCCGGGTGATGAGCCGCGTCACGAGTCCCGAGGTGTCCGCGTTCTACGAGGCCGAGCACGCCCGGCACGGCGTGCGCATCCGCTGCAACGAGGCGGTTCGTGCGCTTCACGGCGATCACCGCACCGGGCGGGTGCAAGCCGTGCTCACGGAGGCGGGCGACGAGTACCCGGCCGAGCTCGTGATCGTCGGGGTGGGAGTGGCGCCCGCGGATGAGCTTGCGAAGACCGCCGGGCTCGAGTGTGAGAACGGTGTGGTCACGGACGGGTACTGCCGCACTGCCGACGAGGCGATCTATGCCGCCGGCGACTGCGCCAGCCATCTCAACCGCCAGTACGGCCGGCACCTGCGCCTGGAATCGGTCGACAATGCCTTCGAGCAGGGCACTACCGTAGCCCTCAACCTGCTCGGCACAGCGACCCTGCACGACAAGGTGCCGTGGTTCTGGTCCGACCAGTTCGACCTCAAACTGATCATCGTCGGTGTCGGGTACGGCTACGACAGCGCCATCCTGCGCGGCTCGCCCGCGACCCGCAGCTTCAGCGTCTGCTACCTGCGCGGCGGGGAGCTGGTCGCGCTCGACAGCATCAACACACCGAAGGACCAGATGGCCGCGCGCAAGCTGATCGCGGTGCATGCGCGGCCCAACATCGACAAGCTCGGCGACCCGGGCGTGCCGCTCAGGGACACAGTGTAAACCGCGAGCCTACCGCAGCACCACGAGCAGGTCCTTCGCCTCTACCGCCTGCCCGGGGCGCGTGAGCACCTCGGCCACCTCACCCGCGACTTCGGCGCGTACCGCGGTCTGCATTTTCATCGCCTCGAGTGTCAGCAGAATCGCGCCGCGCGACACCCGCGCACCCGCCGTGGTAGTGACGGTCGCCACCACGCCGGGCATCGGAGCCCCGACGTGACGCGGATTGCCGGGCTCGATCTTGCGCGGCGGCGGGCGTTTCGCCACGCGGCTGCGGTCTTCCACCCGTACCGACCGCGGCTGGCCGTTCAACTCGAAGAACACCGTGCGGGTGCCGTCCTCGTGCGGCTCGCTCATCGCAAGGTAGCGCACGATGAGGGTCTTGCCGCGCTCGAGATCGATCGTGATCTCCTGCCCGGGCTCCATGCCGTAGAAGAACGCCGGCGTCGGCAGGATGGCCGCGTCGCCGTACAGCAGCCGCTCGCGCGCGTAATCCTCGAAGACACGCGGATACATGAGAGAAGAGGCCAGCTCCTCGTCGGTCACCGGATGTGGCAGCCGTTGTCGCAGCCGCGCACGCTCGGCCGCGAGATCGACCGGCGCGAGGGCCGCGCCGGCGCGCATCGTGAGCGGCGCGGCGCCCTTCAACACCTTGCGCTGCAGCGCTTCCGGGAAGCCGCCGTAGGGCTGGCCGAGCTCGCCGCGGAACAGCTGCACCACCGACTCCGGGAAGGCTACCTCGGCATCCGGATCCAACACCTGCTCGCGGCTGATGCCGGCACTCGCCATGAGCAGCGCCAGGTCGCCGACCACCTTCGAGGTCGGCGTGACCTTGATGATGTCGCCGAAGAGCTCGTTGACCTCGGCGTACGCGCGCGCTACCTCGGGCCAGCGTGACTCGTCGATACCGAGAGCCCGCGCCTGCTCGCGCAGGTTGGTGTACTGACCGCCTGGCATGCCGTGCACATATACCTCGGAGGCCCCGGCACGAATGTCGCTCTCGAACGCGACGTACTGGCGACGCACCTGCTCCCAGTAGGCGGAGATCTGCCGCACCCTCTCGGGGTCGAGCCCGGAGTCGCGCGGCCCGTGACGCAGCGCCTCGACCAGCGAGCCGAGGTTCGGCTGCGAGGTGAGCCCGCTCATGGCATCGATGGCCGCATCGACCGCGTCGGCACCGGCCGCGACCGCCGCCAGCACACTCGCCGCGGCGATGCCGCTGGTGTCATGAGTGTGGAAATGCACCGGCAGCCCGGTCTCCTCCTTGAGCGCCTTCACCAGCTGGTACGCGGCGCGCGGCCGCAGCAGTCCCGCCATGTCCTTGATGCCGAGCACGTGGGTCCCCGCGGCCTTCAGCTCGCGGGCGAGCCCGAGGTAGTAGTCGAGGGTGTACTTGCGCTCGCGCGGGTCGCCGAGATCGCCCGTGTAGCAGATCGCCGCCTCGCAGAGTTTGCCCGCCTCGCGTACCGCGTCGATCGAGACACGCATGTTCTCGACCCAGTTCAGGGAATCGAAGATGCGGAACAGGTCGACGCCGCGCTCGGCGGCGCGCGCGACGAAGAAGCGCACCACGTTGTCCGGATAGTGGGTATAGCCGACCGCGTTTGCGCCGCGCAGCAGCATCTGCAGCAGCAGGTTCGGCAAACGCTCGCGCAATGCGCGCAGCCGCTCCCACGGATCCTCGCGCAGGAAGCGCATCGCCACATCGAAGGTCGCCCCGCCCCAGCACTCCACCGAGAACAGCTGCGGCAGGAGACTCGCGTAGTACGGCGCGATGGCGGTCATGTCGATGGTGCGCAGCCGGGTCGCGAGCAGCGACTGGTGCGCATCGCGCATGGTCGTGTCGGTGATGAGCACGCGCTGCTCGGCAAGCATCCAGCGCGCGAACCCGTCGGGTCCGAGCTCGGCGAGCTTCTGTCTGCTGCCGGGTGCGGGCGGCGGCAGCGGGCCGGCAGGCAGGCGCGGGACCGCGAGGCGTGCCGGGCGCGCCCGGCCCTGAACCTCGGGGTTGCCGTTGACGATGGTCGCGCCGAGATAGCTGAGGATGCGCGTGGCGCGATCGCGCTTGCGGGGCCACTGCAGCAGCTCAGGCGTCGCCTCGATGAAACGGGTCGTGTAGTCGCCCGCGGCGAAGCGCGGGTGGGTGATGAGCTGGTCGAGAAAGCGCAGGTTGGTGACGACGCCGCGAATGCGGAACTCCCACAACGCGCGATGCATGCGCGCGATGGTCTCCTCCGCGGTCGGTGCCCAGGCGGTCACTTTCACGAGCAGCGAGTCGTAGGAGCGGGTGATGATGGCGCCCGTGTAGGCCGTGCCGGCATCGAGGCGGATGCCGAAGCCCGCGGGGCTGCGGTAAGCGGCGATCTTGCCGTAGTCGGGAACGAAGTTGTTCTCCGGGTCCTCGGTGGTGACGCGGCACTGCAGGGCATGACCGGTCACGCGGATGTCGGCCTGTGCCGGCACACCGCTCTCGGGCGTGCCGATGCGCGCGCCGCCCGCGAGGCGGATCTGCGCCTTCACCAGATCGATGCCGGTCACGCACTCGGTCACCGTGTGCTCGACCTGGATGCGCGGGTTCACCTCGATGAAGTAGCTGCGGCCGGTGTCGGCATCCTGCAGGAACTCGACCGTGCCCGCGCCCGAGTAGTGCGCGGCGCGGCCGATGGCGAGCGCGGCTTCGCAGAGCTCCGCGCGCTGTGGCGCGGTCAGGAACACGGCCGGGGCCCGCTCCACCACCTTCTGGTGACGGCGCTGCGCCGTGCAATCGCGCTCGAACAGGTGCACGAGCGTGCCGTGATGGTCGCCGAGGATCTGAACCTCGACGTGCCGCGCGCGCTCCACGAGCTTCTCGAGATAGACCTCGTCGTTGCCGAAAGCCGCCCGGGCTTCGCGGCGGCACACCGGCAGAAGCTCCTCGAGCTCACCCGCATCGCGCACCACGCGTGTGCCGCGCCCGCCCCCGCCCCAGCTCGCCTTCAGCATCACCGGGTAACCGATCTCCTGCGCCACGCCTGCGCACTCGGCGGGGCTGGCGGGCAACGGCCCGCTCGCCGGCATCACCGCGACACCCGCCGATACCGCGAGCGCGCGGGCGCTCACCTTGTTCCCGAACACGGCGAGGGTGTCGGGCTCGGGCCCGATGAAGCGCACGCCGGCCGCCGCGCAGGCGCGCGCGAACTCGGGATTCTCGGCGAGAAAGCCGTAGCCAGGGTGGATCGCCTCCACCCCGGCCTCCTGCGCGATGCGCAGAATGTCGGCGATGTCCAGGTAGGCCTCGATGGGCCCCTTGTCGGGACCGACGAGGTAGGACTCGTCCGCCTTGGTCCGGTGGAGAGAGAAGCGGTCCTCGTGCGAGTACACCGCGACCGTGCGCAGGCCGAGCTCGCTCGCCGCGCGCATCACGCGGATGGCGATCTCGCCGCGATTGGCGACCAGAACACTGCGTATCCGCTGCGAGTCGGCGGGTTTCACACTAAGATCTACCATCCGGATGAAGGGGCGCGCCGCACGCACGCGCGTGCGCCATGAGCGCTTCGATCATAGCCGCTGCGGGGAAACGATGTCGCGCCCAAGGCTGAGCGAATTCTTCTCGGTGCTGCTCATCGCGGCGGCAGCGCTGCTGTCCGCCGCGGCGCGCGGCGCCGCGCCGCCGCCGATCGCGATCGTCATCCACGGCGGTGCCGGCGTCATCGAGCCGGCGAAGATGACCGCGGCGGGCGAAGCCTCCTACCGCGCCGGACTCGCGGCCGCGCTCGACGCTGGCTACGACGTGCTCGAGCGCGGTGGCACGAGCCTCGATGCGGTGACAGCCGCGGTTCGCACCATGGAGGACGATCCGCAGTTCAACGCCGGGCGCGGCGCGGTGCTCAACCGCGATGGTGACGCCGAGCTCGACGCGGCCATCATGGACGGCACCGGACCACGCGCCGGGGCGGTGGCCGGCGTGCGGCACGTAAAGAACCCCATAGAGCTGGCACGCCTCGTGATGGAGAAGAGCCCGCACGTGCTGCTGGTGGCCGAGGGCGCCGAGGACTTTGCGCTGGAACAGGGTGTGGTGCTCGTGCCGCGCGATTATTTCCGCACCGAGGCGCGCGAGCGCGAGCTCGAAGAGGCGCGGCGCGCCGAGAGCGCTCACCGCGCCGGCACGCCCACCACGCAGGCCGTGATGGCGGGCGCGGCGAGCAGCATGGGGACCGTCGGCGCCGTGGCGCTCGACCGCGCCGGCAACCTCGCGGCGGGCACCTCCACCGGGGGCCTCACCAACAAGCACAGCGGGCGGGTCGGGGACACCCCGCTCATCGGCGCCGGCACGTACGCCAGCAACGAGTCCTGTGCCGTATCCGGTACCGGCGAGGGCGAGTACTACATCCGCCAGGTGGTGGCCTACGATGTGTGCGCCCTGGTGCTCTTCCGCCACCTGACGCTGGCGCAGGCGGTGCACGAGGTAGTGCAGGTGAAGCTGCGCCGCACCGGCGGCGAAGGCGGCATCATCGCCCTCGACCGCGCTGGCAACATCGCCATGGACTTCAACAGCGTCGGCATGTTCCGCGGCGCGCGCGATTCCCGTGGACGGCGCGAGATCGCCATGTACCGCGACGACGCGCATCACTGAGGGACCCGCCATGTACGCAATCGCCATCCACGGCGGCGCCGGCGCCGTGCCACGCGCGACGCTCGCGCCCGAGCGCGAGCGCCGTTACCGGGAGGGGCTGGAAGCGGCGCTCGATGGCGGGTACGCGGTGCTCGAGGCCGGCGGCACGAGCCTCGATGCGGTCGCCACGGCCGTGCGGCTGCTCGAGGATCATCCTTCGTTCAACGCCGGACACGGCGCAGCACTCAGCCGCGATGGCGCCGTCGAGCTCGACGCCGCCATCATGGAGGGCCGGCAGATGCGCGCCGGGGCGGTGGCATCGGTGCGGCACGTGAAGAATCCGATCGACCTGGCGCGCCGGGTGATGGAGAAATCGCGCCACGTGCTGCTGGTCGGCCCGGGGGCCGAGGAGTTCGCGCTGGAAGAGCATTTCACGCTGGTCCCCAACCACTACTTCCGCACCAGCGAGCGTCTCGAGCAACTCGAGTCCGAACAGCGCGGCGAGCACGTCTCGGACCTGGTGCCGCCCGCGCCGCAGGGAACGGTGGGCGCTGTAGCGTGCGACTCGCGGGGCGATCTCGCCGCCGCAACCTCCACCGGGGGCATGACCAACAAGCGCCCGGGCCGGGTCGGCGATTCGCCGATCATCGGCGCCGGCACGTACGCGAAGAACGGCGTGTGTGCGGTATCCGCCACCGGCCACGGTGAGTATTTCATCCGCGCGGTCGCCGCCCACCACGTGTGCGCGGCCGTCGAGTACCGCGGGCTCACGCTCGAGCAGGCGGTACACGAGCTGCTACACCAGGTGCTGCGCGCTCTTGGCGGCGACGGCGGGCTCATCGCGATCGACCGCGACGCGCGTATCGTCATGGACTTCAGCACCGAGGGCATGTTCCGCGGCGCGCGCGATGCGGCCGGGCACCGCGAGATCGCAATCTACTGATATGGCCGCAGCCGCGTTCCCAAATCCTCATCGACCGGAGATCCGCATGACTCGCCTCGTCCTTTCCCTGCTTGCCGTCGCGACCCTGTTGCTGCCGCTTGCGGCGCCTGCCGCCACCTGGACCGAGGGCATCCACTACGTGCGCGTCACACCGCCGCAACAGACCACGGTGCCGGCGGGCAAGGTCGAGGTTATAGAGGTGTTCTCTTACGCCTGCCCCGCCTGCAATGCCTTTCAGCCCGTGATGGAGAAGCTGCGCAGCACCCTGCCACCCAATGCACAGATCGTCTTCCTGCCCGCGGCTTTCAACCCGCAGGAGGACTGGCCAATGTTCCAGCGCGCTTTCTTCGCCGCCCAGGCGCTCGGGATCGCCGAGCGCACTCACCAGGCGATGTACGATGCCGTCTGGAAGACCGGGGAGCTCGGCGTCACGACGGCCGGCAACCGCCTCAAGGACCCGCTGCCCTCCCTCGCCGACGCCGCGCGTTTCTATGCGCGCGTCGCCAGCGTCGATCCGCAGAAGTTCCTCGCGATGGCCAACTCCTTCGCGATCGACAGCAAGGTACGTGCCGCGGATGCCCAGATCCTGGCCATGCACGTCGAATCCACGCCCACCCTCATCGTGAACGGCAAGTACCGGGTGATCCGCGACTCGGTCCAGACCAACGATCAGGTCATGGAGCTGGTGAGATACCTGGTGGCCAGGGAGAGTGGCTCGTAGGGGGAGGCCTTCAGTCCCGCGGCCGGCTCGCGCGCGACGCCGCGCCGCGCAGCCGCAAGGCGCTCGGCGGCTGCGCTTCCCAGCGCGACCACACCCGCCGCAGATGCTGCGCCGAGCGAAAGCCCGCGCGGGCTGCGACGTGCTCGAGGTCGAGCGGACTCCCCATCACCATCTGCCTGGCGAGAGCGAAGCGGATGAGCTGCACATAGTCGAGCGGCGAGCAGCCGGCGTGCTCGGCGAACAGCCGCGACAGGTTGCGCGCACTCGTGCAGGCGATGGCGGAGAGTTCGGCCGCGCTCCAGCTGGCCGCCGGGTTGCGTGCCACGGCGTCCTGCACGCGATGCACCGCCGGGTGCAGGTGGTTGCGATGCATCACCCAGGGTGAGAGCGCCGGGTCGGTGCCCGCGCGGCGCAGGTACACCACCAGGTCGCGGGCGATGTCCGCGGCAAGGCGCGGACCGTGCTGCTCGCCGATGACGTGCAAGGCAAGGTCGAGTCCCGCAGTGACGCCGGCGCTGGTGAAGACCGTTCCGTCCTCGATGAAGATGCGGTTGTCCAGCACGCGTGCACCCGGCTCGACGCGGCGCAGCTCCTCGATGTGCGAGTGATGCGTGGTGCACTCGCGCCCGGCCAGCAGCCCGGCGTAGGCCGCGATCACGCTGCCGGCGCACACGCACAGGAGCAGCGCGGGCCGGGCGGACTCGCGCAACCACTCGATCACGCACCGAATCGCGGGCGCCTGGGGATCGATCAGCGCGCCGCTGACGCCGGTGAGCACCAGGATCGTCCCCGGCGCAAGGCGTTCGGGCAGCGGCTCGAGTCCGCTCAGATTCAGCCCGACGGCGGCCGCGAGGGCCGGCTGCGGCGCGACGAAGCGCAGCCGGTAGCTGCCCGGAATGCGACTGGCGGCGTTGCGGAATGCGTCGGCCGGCCCGGCCACATCGAGCAGCACCACATCGGGCAGCAGCACGAACACGACCTCGGTTGCGCGAGTCCGCACCGCAGACATCCGCTCCTCCCCGATCGCGGCGCCGGTGTGACTCAGGACAGGGCGGCCGCGGTCGTGACCACCCGGGCGAAGCGCCCATCGAGCACCAACTCGGTGCGCTCGCGGATCTCGGCGACCGACACCTCGCGCCCCGCGCGCGTCCGCATCGGGAAGGTGAGCGTCGCGTCGGTCACGTAGCGCACGCTGAAGCCGAGGTCGGAAGCATGGCGTGTGGTGGTCTCACAGCATTGCTCGGTGCGGATGCCGGTCACCAGCAACTCGGCGACGCCGCGCTGGCGCAGCCACTCTTCCAGCGTCGTGCCCTCCGCGGAACGCGCGAACATCGCCGAGTGCACCGATTTACGGAACACGGCGTCGGGCCGCAGCGTGAGCTCGCGCATCGCGCGCACGCCGCCGGAGGCGGCCGTGAACGGGTTGCCGGCATCCTCGCCCGGCTCCTCGTGAAATATCTGCACGATGGGGATGCCGCGCGACTCGCAGCGGTCGATGAGGGACTGCACGTTGTGCAGGAAGGCGGGCAGCTCCTGCTCCTGGAAGTAGGGGCGCCGGCGGAAGGATTCCTGGACGTCGACGACGGTCAAAGCCTGCTTCATGGTCCTCGGCCTTTGCGGGAAGATTCGGCAATATCTTCCGGCAGCCGAAACCGCTGCGCCACAGGGGCGAGAGACGCCCATCGATCAAAAACGGACATCCGCCCTCAGGGCGACGGCGCGATCGTGGAATGCAAGGCGGGAGCCGCGGGAAGGGCAGCGCGCGGCGGCCACGGGGCGGGCGCAAGCCGGACCTCGGCGGCGAGCAGCGTCAGCCCCCAGAGCCGCGCGCGCTCGAGTGCCGCCACGTCCCCGGAGACCGCCGCGAGCAGCAGCTCGCGCCACACCTGCACGCGCGCCGGCCAGCGCGGCCGCAGCCACTCGAGGTGCGTCTCGGCGAGAGTCTGAATCTGCCGCAGCGTGTAGTGGCCGATCAGTGCCGCGCTCGAGGCTGGCATTCCGAGCAGCAGCCGCGCCGCGGCCGACTGGGAGCGCGCGAGATGCCAGGCGTAAATGAACACCAGCCGCGCGACCTCCGCCGTGGCGGGCACGGTGAAGTAACACGTGTAGCGGTGGCCGCCCGCATCACCCACCTGCGGTGCGGGCGGCACCTGCCAGCGCAACGGGTCGGCAAAGCCGGCATCGAGCAGCAGGTACGGGCAGGCCGCAGCACGCTGGCGTGCCGCTGCATCGAGCCGCTGCCACAGCTCGCCGAGCTGCTGCAGCAGCCCACCCGGTGGGCCGCTGCGCACCGCTGCCTGCTCCGCGAGCAATGACAGACCCAACTCGTTCAGCTCGATCAGCGAATCGAGCGCGCCGGCTCGCAGCCAGCTGGCAGCGAGCGCTGCGCCATCGTCCGCCGCGCCGCTCCCGCTCTCGCAATGCAGTAGCATCCCGCCACCTCTGCACACCAACAGCGCGTTCTTATCGTAGCGGACGGCGCCGCGGACGCCAGTGCAGATTTGGGGATTTTTACCCAATTTTGCCCGATTGCGTTTTGGTCAATTTTCACCAAAATTCAGCCATGCGCATCTCGGACGATCGTTACAGCCGCGAGCGCGCGCGCATGGAGCTGGCGCTGCGCTTCCTGCGTCACGAGGCGCGCACGCAGACCATCCGGGCCTGGACCGGGCTGTCCGACGATCGCATCCGCAAGCTCTATCGCTCCTACATGAGTCAGGCGCGGCGCCAGCTGCCGCGCCATCGCGGCAAGTCACCGCACCAGGTCGCCTACTTCACCCGCTCGCTGCGCCTGCAGCAGGAGACCGCGTTGCTCGCGAGCATGCTGTCCTTGCTCGGTGTCGTACCCGCGGGGATGCCCGGCGCCGCGAGCGCCCCACTGGGCGGCGCGGCAGTGCCACCGGCCGCGGCCGGCGCGACCGCCGCGGCTCGCATCACCGGCACCACGCTCCCCGGCGTGACGCGCGGGGAGCTGCTGTGCCAGGCGTTCGAGGCGTTCCGCCTGATGCTGCCCTCGGCGCAGATCTCGTTCGAGCACGCGGTGTTCCTCGCCACCGCGCTCGCGCGCGGCGATCAGCTGTGCCTCGGCGCCTGCAGCGACTGCGGCAGCCTCATGGTCACCGAGCGCTTCCCGCTGCGTGCCTCGCGCTGTACGCATTGCTCAGGTCCGGCACAGCCAGGCTGAAGCACGCCGGAATGACACGGCGCCGGATTAGAATCCGCCGCACCACCTCAAAGGAGCGCGGCAGGCTTCGATGCGCGAGCGCCCGAATTTCTTCGCCGGTCCCTACATCGATCGGCGATCCGAGGAACGCGATGACCCGGAGTGGCTCGCGGCAGCGCGCGCCGATCCCGCGACGCGTTACCTCATCTCCCAGGGCACCGCGGAGTTGCTGCAGAGCGGCGTGGAGCCGCACGTCGCGCTGCTCGGCGCTGGCTCGCCGCTCGTTGCGGCAGTGGAGCCGGGCAGCGAAGTGCTGCTCGGCTGGTTCCAGGGCGCCCGCTGCATCCTCGCGGAGCTGCCGGTCGGGCGCTCGCTCGAGCTGCCCCCCGGCACCGAGCTCGCGGAGCTGCGGCCTCTCACCGCGCAGTTGCCGGCGGATGAAGCGGGGCTGCTCGCCTACGCGCGCGCCCTCGTGATCTCGCGCGCGCGGCATCGCCGCTGCGGCGTGTGCGGGGCGCCCACGGTCGCAACGCGGGCCGGCCACTGCCGCGTGTGCTCCGACCCGAACTGCGCGCAGGAGTACTTTCCGCGCATCGACCCGGCGATCATCGTCCTGGTGAGTGACGGCGAGCGCGCACTCCTCGGGCGTCAGGCGAGCTGGCCTCCACGCCGCTACTCCACCATCGCCGGCTTCGTCGAGCCGGGCGAGAGCCTCGAGGATGCGGTGCTGCGCGAGGTGGCGGAGGAGACCGGCGTGATGGTGACCGAGGTGCGTTATCACTCCTCGCAGCCCTGGCCGTTCCCCTCTTCCGTGATGCTCGGCTTCAAGGCGCGCGCGCCCGCTGACAGCGAAGTCCGTGTCGGCGGTGAGCTCGAGGACGCCCGCTGGTTCACACGCGAGCAGGTGCACGCCGGTGAGGCGCTCACCCCGCCGACACAGTCGATCTCGTGGCGGCTGATCGAGAGCTGGCTGAAGGGCAGCGCCTAGTCATGTGCCTGCTGGTGCTCGCCTGGCGCGTGCACGCGCGCTACCGCC
>DASQRV010000233.1:0-2036 GCA_035642735.1 Steroidobacteraceae bacterium | reverse complement strand
TCGGCCATCGCCGGCTTGCGGTTCTCGACCTGTCGCCCGCAGGTCATCAGCCCATGCGCTCGCCGCATGAGCGCTTTGTCATTACTTTCAACGGCGAGATCTACAATCACCTGAGTGTCCGGCAGGAGCTGGAAAAAACCTCATCATTCGGCGCGTGGCGCGGACACTCCGACACGGAGACGCTGCTGGCGGCGATCGAAGCCTGGGGTGTCCAGGGCGCCCTCGGGCGTTGTGTCGGAATGTTCGCGCTCGCAGTCTGGGACCGGCAGGAGCGACGTCTCATCCTCGCGCGCGATCGCTGTGGCGAGAAGCCGCTGTATTACGGCCGCTTCGGCGGCGCTTTCCTCTTCGCCTCCGAGCTCAAGGCGCTGCGCGTGCACCCCGAGTTTCGCGGACACGTCGATCACGGCGCTCTCGCGCTCTATCTGAGGCACAACTACGTGCCGGATCCGTACTGCATCTACAGCGGCGTAGCCAAGCTTCCGGCGGGCAGCTATGTCGAGGTCGACGCTGCCGGCAATGTGGGTGAGGCGGTCGCCTACTGGAGTGCCGTACGCGCCATCGATGCAAGCCGAGCGGACCCGCTGCAGGGCCCGGGCGCCATCGATGAGCTGGAGCGTGTCCTGGGGGATGCGGTCGCGGGGCAGATGATGGCGGATGTGCCGCTCGGCGCATTTCTTTCGGGCGGCATCGATTCGTCCGTGGTGGTGGCGCTGATGCAGGCACGGTCAACGCGACCGGTCCGTACCTTTACCGTCGGCTTCGCCGAGGCCGCCTACGACGAGAGCCGCTACGCGCGGGCAGTTGCCGCCCATCTGGGGACCGAGCACACGGAGCTCGTGGTCTCACCGACCGAGGCGCGGGCCGTCATTCCGCGGCTGCCCGCCATGTACGACGAGCCCTTTGCAGACTCCTCGCAAATCCCCACCGCACTGATTTGTCAACTGGCTCGGGCACACGTCACCGTGTGTCTGTCCGGCGACGGTGGCGATGAGGTATTCGGCGGCTACACGCGGTACATGATTGCGGAGAGGATGTGGAGCACCGTCAGCCGCATTCCAACACCGCTGCGGCGGCTCGCCGGATCCGCGGTGCGCGTGATGTCCCCCGATGACTGGGACCGCCGCATGCGCGCAGTGACCTCGCTCCTGCCGGTGCGCTGGCGTTATGGGCGCCTCGGCGACCGGCTGCACAAGCTCGGCAATCTGCTCGCCGCGGATACGCGTGCCGATGTGTACCGCGCGCTGGTTTCGCACTGGTCCCCCCCCGGCAGCATCTGCCTGGGCGCTGCCGAAGCGCGTTCACGACTCACTGATCTCATGGAAGACTGCGACGTCGGCAACTTCACCGAAGCCATGATGTTCTGGGACCTGATGACGTACCTGCCCGGCGACATACTCGTGAAGGTCGACCGGGCGGCGATGGCGGTGTCACTCGAGACCCGCGTACCGATGCTCGATCACCGCGTCGTCGAGTTTGCCTGGCGGCTGCCGCTCGAGCTGCGCGTGCGCGATGGCGAGGGGAAATGGCTGCTGCGGCAGCTCTTGTATCGTCACGTCCCGCGCCTGCTGATCGACCGGCCGAAGATGGGTTTCGGCGTTCCGATCGATGTCTGGCTGCGCGGTCCGCTGCGGGACTGGGCAGAAACGCTGCTCGGCGAATCGCGGCTGCGTGCCGAGGGCATATTCGACCCCGCACCGGTTAGACGCAAATGGCAGGAGCACCTCGACGGACGGCGTAACTGGGCGTACCTGCTGTGGGACGTGCTCATGTTCCAGGCGTGGCAGGAGGCGCAAGCTCCCAGCAGTCACAGTGCGGTGCCGGCTATTCCAGATCATCGCAGCCAGGCGGTGAGTGCTGCCTGCTGACCCCACTGCGTGAGCACCTGATAACCGCCGGCCAACCGCCGCTGCGCGATGCGGCAGCGCTCGTCGAGTCTTCCGTTACCTGTCCTGGCGCCGTTGCGCAAGCACCACGGCGTACGGCGAGATCAATTGATTCGGCAGCTCCGGCAAGCCGATCCGCTCTAGACTCCA
>DASQRV010000232.1:0-3763 GCA_035642735.1 Steroidobacteraceae bacterium | reverse complement strand
CGGCTGGTAGGCGATGAAGCGTCCTTGCGCCATCGCATCGCGCAGCCGCATCAGCGCCGGCTGCACCGCGCGGCTCGGCTGGCACTGCCTGTTCGCGGGCGCCGCGCTCACTCCTCCCGCGGTGCACAGCCACAGGAAGGCGAAGCAGGCGAGCGAAGCGGCGCGCGGCTGGGACACCGGAATGACGGAAGGTCGGCCCTGGCGCGGCGATTGTGCCACACTCGTCTCACGGGCGAATGCGGCACCTGATCCAAAGAGGCGCGGCGCATGGAGAAACAACAGGAACAGGCGGCACGCTTCCGTGCACTGCACGAGTCCGGTGTGTTCGTCATCCCCAACGTCTGGGACGGGGCCTCGGCAGCCATCATGGCACGCCTCGGGTTCGTGGCGCTCGCGACTTCGAGCGCCGCCTGCGCGGCGACGCTCGGCAAGCTCGACGGAGAGGTGACGCGCGAGGAGGCGCTGGTGCACGCGCGACTCATCGTCTCCGTGAGCGAGTGTCCGGTAGCCGCCGATCTCGAGAATGGGTTCGGTCACGCCCCGGAAACCGTCGCCGAGACGATCCGCCTCGCCATTGCCGCGGGCCTCGCCGGCGGCTCGATCGAGGACGCGAGCGGCGATGCGCGCGCGCCCATCTACGAGCTCGAGCACGCCGTGGAGCGGGTGACGGCCGCTGTTGAGGAAGCCCATCGCGACGGGGAGCTGCACTTCGTGCTGACGGCGCGCGCGGAGAATTTTCTGCACGGACGTCCGGACCTGGAGGACACCGTGCGGCGCCTGCAGGCGTTCGAGCGCGCCGGCGCCGATGTCCTTTTCGCCCCGGGCCTGCCCGACCTCGCGGCGGTAGGCACCGTGTGCAGCGCGCTGAAGAAACCAGTGAACTTCATGATCGGCATGCGCGGCACGTCCTTCGCGGTGCCCGATCTCGCGGCCGCCGGCGTGCGCCGCATCAGCCTCTCCACCTCGCTGTACCGCGCCGCCATCACCGGCCTGCTGTCGGCGGCACACGAGATCACCGAGCGCGGCACCTTCTCGTACGTCGAGAGCATCGTGAGCGGCGGGGAGCTCGGGCGGTACCTCCGGCCGCCGGCCTGAGAGGCGCAGCTCAGGAGGAGGGTGGCAGGTCCCCCGGCTGCGCATTGCGCAGCCAGCTGCGAAACGCGGGCACCGCGCTGTCGCCTTCGGCAGGAGCCCACTCGGCAAACTGCGCGGCAGTGGCCGGATCGTACGGTCCTTCCTTGATCTCGAGAAAGGCGCATCCTGCGCTGCCGGGCACCAGCGTGTGCCACACGCCCTGCGCGGTCTCGTAGGCAAGGCTGTCGGCGTTCTCGCCGACGGCGTGCCGCGCCAGCACCCGGCCGCGCTCATCGAAGAGCAGCACATCCACACCACCGCGCACGAGCAACGCCAGCTCGGAGCGGCTCGTGTGCCGGTGCGGGCGAAAATACGAATCACCCTGCGCCACGACGAGGAAACGCTGCACCGGATCGGCAGGGGTTGCGTGGATGTTGTAGTGCGCGCGGGCGCGCGGGCTCGCCGCCGCCCGGGCGGCGAGCTCATCGAGCAGCGCGTGTGGCACGAGCTTCAGCACTTAAGTTGCCTTCTGAGCACGGCTCCGGTGGAGGTCGGGGAGGAACGCCGCGAGTAGTCCGATCAGCGGCAGGAAGGCGCAGATCTGGTAGATCGCCACGACTCCGATGTGGTCGGCGAGCTTGCCGAGCACCGCCGCGCCGACACTGCCCATGCCGAAGGCGAGCCCGAAGAACAGTCCCGCCACCGTGCCGGTGCGCCCGGGCAGCAGATCCTGGGCGTACACCACGATGCTCGGGAAGGCCGAGGCGAGGATCAGCCCGATCGGCACGGTGAGCACGCCGGTCCAGAAGAGATTGGCGTGCGGCAGGAGCAGCGTGAAGGGCAGGACCCCGAGGATCGAGACCCAGATGATGTACTTGCTGCCGAAACGATCGCCGAGTGGTCCGCCAATCATGCCGCCGACCGCGGCGGAGGCGAGGAACACGAACAGGTGCAGCTGCGCGCTGCGCACCGGCAGATGGAAGTGCTCGATGAGATAGAAGGTGTAGTAGCTGCTGATGCTGGCGAGGTAGACGAACTTGGAGAACACCAGCATCAGCAGCACGAGGAGCGCGAGTGCCACGTGGTGGCGCGGCGCCACGTGCCGGGTGCTGCCGGCACTCGCCAGCCGCGAGACGCCGTGAGCCTTATACCAGTGCCCGACGTTCACCAGCAGGACGATTCCGAGCAGTGCCGCGGCGGAGAACCAGGCGACGCTCGACTGCCCGTGCGGCAGCACGACGAAGGCCGCGAGCAGCGGACCTGCGGAGGTGCCGAGGTTGCCGCCAACCTGGAACACCGACTGCGCGAACCCATGCTTGCCGCCGCTCGCCATGCGCGCGACGCGCGAGGATTCCGGGTGGAAGACCGAGGAGCCGCTGCCGATGAGCGCCGCGGCGACGAGCAGCGCCGGGTAGCTCGCGGCGAAGGCGAGCAGCAGGAGTCCCAGCAGCGAGAATCCCATGCCAATGGCGAGTGAGTAGGGTCGCGGGGTCTTGTCGGCCATCGCGCCCACGAGCGGCTGGAGGAGAGAGGCGGTGAACTGGAAGGTGAAGGTGAGCAGACCGATCTGCCCGAAGCTGAGCCCGTAGGAGCTCTTGATCATCGGATAGATAGCCGGCAGCAGCGACTGCATCATGTCGTTCAGCAGGTGGCAGAAGCTGATGGCCGCAAGAATGCCGAGGGCGGTGCCGCCGGCAGCCGCGCTGATCCGACCCGGGGTGGCAACGGACTCGTTCAAAAGGGTGTGTTCCGGTAAGAGCGGGACAGGAATTGAAGCCGATCCGGCGCCTCCTGCCTATACCTCTCCAGGCCGAGAGATGGCCGTTCGCTCGCCCCGGCAACGCCGTTCGCACCGGGTGCGTTTGTCACCACGGGGTGCGGCGGGTCATCATGAGCGCGGCATTCGGAGGGATAAGGTTGACGAGTGGTTCGGATCCGGTCGGTTCGCTTGACGTTGCGCTGAATCACACTGCCCGGCTGCTGGCCACCCAACCGGCGCTCGCCGCCGAGCAGGCGTCCGAGATTCTCAAGGTCGTTCCGGGGCATCCCGTGGCGACGCTGTTCCTGGGGGCGGCGAGGCGTGCGTGCGGAGATCCGGCAGCCGCCGTGCAGATCCTGGGGTCGCTCGTGTCCGCGTCGCCAAATTGGGCGGCGGCGCACTACGAGCACGGTCTGGCGCTCGCCGATGCGGGGCAGGGCGAGGCGGCCATTGCGGCGCTCCGCCGCGCGGTGGCACTCAAACCCGACTTTGCGGAAGCGTGGCTCGCTTTGTCCGGCCATCTCAGCGCCGCCGGAGATGTCGCCGGCGCCGACGCGGCGCATGCGCACCACCTCAAGTGCTCGACCAGGGATCCGCGGCTCATCGAAGCCGCGACAGCGCTGTCGCAGAACCGCATTCCCCACGCTGAGGCGCTGTTGCGCGAGCACCTGAATGAGCGCCCGCTCGATGTGGCCGCGATCCGCATGCTCGCCGAGGTTGCGGCGCGACTCGAGCGCTACGGCGATTCCGAGAAGCTGCTGCTGCGCTGCCTGGAGCTCGCGCCGGGCTTTGCGCCCGCGCGACGCAACCTGGCGACCGTGCTGCATCGCCAGTACAAGGACGTCGCGGCGCTCGCAGAAGTCGAGCGGCTGCTGGCCAAGGATCCGCGCGATCCTGTCGCCCGCAACCTCAAGGCGGCGATCCTCGGTG
>DASQRV010000231.1:0-7144 GCA_035642735.1 Steroidobacteraceae bacterium | reverse complement strand
GCGGCGCCCGGTGATCTTCATGGCCGGACTCTACCGCGGCGGCAACCAGTACCACGTGGTGTTCCGGCCGCTGGCCGACTTCTCGCAGCTCACGCGGGGGGCTCGCGAGACCGCGGTGCGCGCGGCCATCGAGCGCTACGTGGCGCTGCTCGAGGAGGGCTGCCGCCGCGACCCCTACAACTGGTTCAACTTCTACGACTTCTGGCATCACGGAGCGGACGTGTGAGAGCCCCGCTGCTTGCGGAGCTGCGTGAGCGGCGCCGCGCGCTCCTGCCCCCTCCCCTCCTTGGCTGCGCCGTGCTCAGCTGCGTCCTGGCCATCGGCGGCCCGCCGCTCGTCTCGAGCGCTGCCGAATCCGCCGATGAGTCTGCGGTCTTCGGTGAGCTGCTCGAGCTCCTCGCCGAGCGACGCCACGATCACGTCACATTCACCGAGGTGCAGCAACTCGCGATCCTCGATCGGCCTCTGCACTCCTCCGGCGAGCTGCTGTATGACGCGCCGGACCGGCTCGAGAAGCGCACGCTCGAGCCGCGCCGGGAGGACCTGCTGCTCGAGCACGGCATGCTCTCGGTCGAGCGCGACCATCACCGCCGCAGTGTGGCGCTAAGCGATTTCCCGCAGGCTGTTCCCTTGGTCGAGAGCCTGCGCGCAACGCTCGCCGGCGACCGCGCTGCGCTCGTGCGCTACTTCACGGTGCAGTTCTCCGGGACGCTCGCGCGCTGGACGCTCGAGCTCACCCCGACCGATGCCACACTCAAGCGCAGCGTGCAGCACATCGTCATCACGGGTGAGACCGACCGTATCCGCACGGTGCAGCTCCGCCAGAGCGATGGGGATACCTCCACACTCACCATCGGAGCCGAAGTCGTCCCATGACGCGTGCCGGCATGACGGCCACGTTGATCTGGGCACTCGCCGCGCTCATTGCCGCCATCATCGCCATTCGCGCCCGCTACACCGCGGATCTCTCGGCGTTCCTGCCGCGACGCGCGAGCGCCACGCAGAGCCTGCTCGTCGAGCAGCTACGCGAGGGCCCGGCGGCGCATCTCATCATCGCCGCCATCGCGGGTGCCGATGCCGAGGCGCGCGCCGCGGTGTCGCGGCAGATGGCGCTGCGGCTGCGTACGAACCCTGCAGTTCTTGTCATCGACAACGGCAACGAGGCGCAGCTCGAGCGCGACCGCGAATTCCTCTTCGGGCACCGCTACCTGCTGAGCCCGCGCGTCTCGCCACAGCTGTTCACGGCGGGGGGCCTGCACGCCGCCATCGGGGCGGCGCTCGATGTGCTCGCATCTTCCGCCGGGCCGCTGGTGAAGACGCTGTTTCTCCGCGACCCCACTCTCGAGACACTGGCCATCATTGAATCACTCGATGCGAGTCACGCCCGCCACAGCGCCGCGGGCGTGTGGAGCTCGCCGGATGGCACGCGCGCCCTGATCCTCGCGCGCACGCGCGCGAGCGGTGCCGACATCGACGGCCAGCAGGCCGCCTGCGCGGCGCTCGAGAGGAGTTTCGCCGAGAGCGTCGCCGCGCTTCCGCCGGCGCGGCGTAGCGCCCTCACCTTCAGCATGAGCGGTCCGCCGGTGCTCGCCGTCGCCTCACGGGCCACGATCAAGAGCCAGGTGTGGCGGCTCTCGGGTCTGAGCGCCGCCTGCATAGCGCTGCTGCTCCTCGGCGTGTATCGCTCACCCGCCGTGCTCCTCCTCACGTTCGTCCCGGTCGCCTCGGGTGCGCTCGCCGGCGTAGCGGCGGTGGCGCTCGGTTTTTCCGTGGTCCACGGCATCACACTCGGCTTCGGCGTCACGCTCATCGGCGAGTCGGTCGACTACGCCATTTACCTCTTCATCCAGAGATCGGCCGACTTTCGCCGCTCGGTATGGCCGACGATCCGCCTGGGCGTACTCACATCGATCTGCGGCTTCGCGGCGCTGCTGCCGTCGGCGTTCCCCGGGCTGTCGCAGCTCGGCCTCTATTCCATCGCCGGTCTCGCCGTGGCAGCCCTGGTGACGCGCTTCGTGCTGCCGGAATGGCTGCCGCGGACTGTCAGGATTCGCGACCTGACCGCAGTCGGCAGCTGCCTCGAGCGCCTGCTCGCCCGGCTGCGCGTGGCGCGCGGCGCACTGCTGCTCATCGCCCTCCTCGCCGCGACACTCCTGTACCTGCATCGCGGCGTGCTGTGGAGCCGCGAGCTCAACGCCCTGAGTCCCATTCGTGCGACCGACATGCAGCTCGATGAGCAGCTGCGCGCGGCGGCCGGCGCTCCGGATACGGGCTACATCGTGGCGGTCGCAGCGCCTGACCGCGAAGCGGCGCTGGCGGCCGCCGATGCCGTAGGCACGCGACTCACGGCGCTCGTCGAGCGGGGCGTCATCGGTGGCTTCGATTCACCGACGCGCTTTCTGCCCTCGCTCGCGGTGCAGGAAGCCCGGCGTCGGAGCCTGCCGCCGGCTGCCGTGCTGCGTGCCCGTCTCGATGAAGGATTGCAGGGATTGCCGCTCACGGCGGCGAGGCTCGAGCCCTTCGTGCGCGATGTCGAGCAGGCCCGCGAGGCGCCGCTGCTGCGGCAGGCCGACCTCGCCGGCAGCTCCCTCGGCCTCGTCGTCGATGCGCTGCTCGTAGAAGGGGCTGCCGGATGGTCGGCGCTGCTGCCGGTATCGGCACGCGACTCGGCCGATCTTCCGGGTGCCGCCATTGCGCAGGTTCGCTCCGCCGTGGCGAGCGCGGCGGTCGGCGCCGAGCTGCTCGACCTCAAGGGTGAAGCCGACCGGCTGTATGCCGGTTATCTCCACGAGGCGGTCCAGCTCGCGTTCGGCGGCTTCATCGGGATCGTGCTGCTGCTCTTCGTCGCACTGCGCTCAGCGGCGCGCGTTGCGCGGGTGGTCGCGCCGCTCGCGCTCTCCGTGCTGACCGTCGCGGCCGCGTTCGCTGCGCTCGGGCATGCACTCACGATCCTGCATGTGGTCGGCATGCTGCTCATCGTCGCGGTGGGCTCGAACTACGCCCTGTTCTTCGATCGCGCGGGCGTGCACCCCGCGGAGGGATCGCTGCCGCTCACGCTGGCATCGCTCCTGGTCGCCAACCTTGCGACGGTCATCGCATTCGGGGTGCTCGCCTTCTCGAGCGTGCCGGTGCTCGCGGATCTCGGGTCCACGGTCGCGCCCGGAACGCTTCTCGCGCTGCTGTTTGCCGCAATGCTGGCGCCGCCCGTCCCACGCACGACGCCGCAGGCGGCCTTGCGGTGATCCCGACCCTCATCGAGCCCGCGCACGCCGGCCGCACTGCCCCGATCCGAGTGCTGATGCTGCCCGCCGCGTATGCCGAGCCCTCGGACTTCATACGGCATGGGTTCGTCCGTGCCATCCGCGATCGCTCGCTCGAGGTCGATGTGGTATTCGCGGGGTTTGAGCTGCAGGAGGTGAGCGACCGGAGCGTCTTCAGGCGGCTGCGGGAAGAGATCCTCTTGCCGGCATACGCCCTCGGGTGCGCCGTGTGGATGGGCGGCATCTCGCTCGGGGGGTACCTGGCGCTCGGTTACGCCGAACGGTACCCGGGCGAGCTCGCGGGTCTGTGCCTCTTTGCGCCCTATCTCGGCAGTCACCTGGTCACCTCCGAAATCGAGCGCGCCAACGGCCTCGAAAGCTGGCGCCCGGGACAGTTTCCCGAGGACGACGATGAGCGGCGCGTCTGGCGCTTCATCCGTACCCTCCGCGCCGGCGCCCTGCCCCTACACCTCGGGCTTGGGCGCGAGGATCGATTCGGTCGCCGCCACAGCCTGATGGCCGCGGCGCTGGCCCCCGAAAGTGTCGATGTGGTGCCGGGGGGTCACGACTGGCCCACCTGGCGCAGCCTCTGGGACCGATTTCTCGATGCGCGGCTCGTGCCAAACGCGGCGGCCGGTCATCCCACGGGCTGAGTAGCTTCACAGGCTCGCGGTGAGCGCCTGCTCGCGGCAGAATTTCGCGCATGCGTCTGCTTCCGTCGCGACCTGAACGGCCTGCGCCGCTGATCCGCGCCTCGCGGGCCCTGCACATCGGTGCCATCGGGGTGGTGCTCGTGCGTCCGCACTGGTGGCCCTGGGCGCTCTCGGCGGTCGTCGCCGATCACCTGCTGCTCGCTGCGAGCGGCCTCTGGCCCCGGAGTCACCTGCTCGGCCCGAACTGGACTCACCTTCCGCCGCCCGAGGCGGGCTCTGCGGCACGAACCCCGGCGCCAGCCGCCATCGCCATCACCATCGACGACGGGCCCGATCCCGAGGTGACACCCCGCGTGCTCGACTTGCTCGATGAGCACAATGCGCGGGCGACCTTCTTCTGTATCGGTGAGCGCGTGGAACGCCACCCGGCGCTGGCGCGCGCCATCGTGGCACGGCAACACGAGATCGGTAATCACACCCACCGGCACCTCATGCGCTTCTCGCTCCTCGGCCCACGCGGCGTGGCGCAGGAGATTGCCCGCGCACAGGAGGCTATCGGCGCCGCGACCGGCGAGGTGGCGCGGTTCTTTCGGGCGCCGGCCGGCCTGCGCAATCCGTTCCTCGAGCCCGCGCTTACGCGGGCAAATCTGCAGTTGGTGAGCTGGACACGGCGCGGCTTCGACACCGTGAACCGCAGTGCCGGGCGTGTGCTCGACCGCCTCACGCGTGATCTCCAGGGCGGCGACATCCTGCTGCTGCACGATGGGCATGCTGCGCGCACCCCAAACGGTTCACCGGTCATCCTCGAGGTGCTGCCGGCGCTGCTGCGCGCGCTCGCCACGGCACGACTCGCGCCCATCACGCTCCGCGCGGCGCTCGCACGGGCGTCGGTCCCGTCGCTCGTGTCTTCCGCGCCGGGCGTCCCCTCGTGAGCCGCGCCAGGGCGCTCGCGCCGCTCATCGATACCGCGAGCGGCTACTATCGCGGCGCCGGACACTTTGCGTGGCACTGGGCGCGCGGCAAGCTCGGAGGCGATCCGGCATTTGCGGCCATCCTCGCGCGGGGTCTCCTGAGCGGGCGCAGCCGGATCCTGGATCTCGGCTGCGGACAGGGACTCCTTGCCGCGTGGCTGCTCGCCGCCCGCGCCTGCCACGCGAGCGACGCGCCGCGGGCCTGGCCACACGGCTGGCCGCAGCCGCCGTGGCTGCGCCACTACACGGGGGTCGATATCAATCCGCGTGAGGTCGCACGCGCGCGGCACGCCTTTGCGCTCGATCCGGGCGCGGAGGTGCAGATCGTGCACGGCGATATTCGTGACGTAGACTACGGCACCGCCGACGCGGTGGTGATCCTCGATGTGCTGCACTACCTCGACTACCCCGCACAGGAGCGGGTCCTGCACCGCGTCCGCAGCGCGCTCGGTCAGCACGGGTTGCTGCTGCTACGCGTCGCAGACGCGGCCGCGGGGGCGCGCTTCGCGGTCAGCAAGGCGGTGGACCACACCGTGGCGCTCATGCGCCACCGTCGCTGGGTGCGGCTCGAGTGCCGGCCGCTGCGCGTCTGGGAGCAGTTGCTCGCCGGATGCGGTTTCCGCACGTACGCCCTGCCGATGAGTGAGGGCACACCCTTCGTCAACTTCCTGCTGCGTGCCGAGCTCGCGTGAGCCCGCTCGTCCTCAGGAGCTTCACCGCGACGAGCGCCATCGGCCGCGGACTCGCCGCGACGCTCGCGAGCCTCCACGCGCAGCGCTCCGGGCTTGCTCCCTGCCGCTTCGAAACCGTGAGCCTCGACACCGCTGTCGGTGAAGTCGCCGGAGTCGACGCGGTGGCGCTGCCGGGCGAGCTCGCCGAGTTCGAGTGCCGCAACAACCGCCTGGCGTGGCTCGCGCTCGCCCAGGACGGATTCACCGAGGCGGTGGCCGGGAGTGCCGGGCGGCATGGGCGACGGCGGGTCGGGGTGTTCCTCGGCACGAGCACCTCCGGCATCCTCGAGACCGAGCTGGCCTACCGCCGCCGCGACCCGCTGAGCGGCGCGCTGCCCGAAGGATTCAGTTATCGCGGTGCGCACAACACCTTCTCGGTGGCCGCGTTCACACAGCGCGCGCTGCATCTCGAGGGCCCCGCGGCGGTGATCTCCTGCGCCTGCTCCTCGAGCGCCAAGGTGTTCGCCTCGGCGCGACGTGCCATCGAGGCGGGCGTCATCGACGCCGCGGTCGTGGGCGGAGTCGATTCGCTCTGCCTGACGACGCTCCACGGGTTTCATGCGCTGCAGCTCGTGGCACCGAGGCCGTGCCGACCCTTCGATGCCACCCGCGACGGCCTCTCCATCGGCGAGGCCGCAGCGTTTGCGCTGCTCGAGCGAGCGGGCGACGCGGTCGATGCCGATGCGGTGCTGCTCGTCGGCACGGGCGAATCGAGCGATGCCTATCACATGTCGGCGCCGCCACCCGATGGGCGCGGGGCGCGCGCCGCGATGCTCAAGGCGCTCGCCGCCGCCAGACTCGAGCCGCACGAGATCGGCTACATCAACTTCCACGGCACCGGCACACCGAGCAACGATGCCGCCGAAGGGCTGGCAGTGGCGAGCGTGCTCGGGAAGGACGTCCCCGGGAGCTCCACCAAGGGTGCGACCGGCCACACGCTCGGCGCCGCCGGCGCACTCGAGGCGGTGATCTGCGCGCTCGCGCTCGGGGCGGGCCTCATGCCGGCAGGGATCAACACCACGCAGGTCGATCCCGCGCTCCCGGTCAACTACCTGCGCGAGAACCGCAGCGCGAAGCTCGCGCGCGTCATGAGCAACTCCTTTGGCTTCGGTGGCTCCAACTGCAGCCTGATCCTGTCGCGGGCGGGCTGAGATGAGCGCACTCCAGGCGTGCATCGAGGGCATCGGCGTTCTGGGACCGGGGCTGCCGGACTGGCCATCCACGGCACGCGTGCTGCAGGGCGCTTCACCCTGGGAACCGGCGCCTGTCGTGCTGCCGGCGCCTACGTGTCTGCCGAGCGCGGAGCGCCGGCGCACCGGCACCGTGGTGCGGCTCACACTCGCCGTGGGTCTCGAGGCGGCGCGCAGAGCCGGCGTCGACCCGGCGCTACTGCCGACGGTGTTCACCTCTTCCGGCGGCGACGGGCAGAACTGCCACGAGATCTGCGAGGTGCTCGCCACCGCCGAGCGAGAACTCTCGCCGACGCGCTTCCACAACTCGGTGCACAACGCGCCGGCGGGTTACTGGGG
>DASQRV010000230.1:0-2454 GCA_035642735.1 Steroidobacteraceae bacterium | reverse complement strand
CGCGGTGCCTGCGGCCGGCGCGGTGCCCGCCGCAGCGGTCCCGGCTTCCTGGTCGGAGCCGGGATCGGCCGGGTCCCGGCCACCGGGGTCCGCCACGGGCGACCCCTCGCTCATCGACGTCACTGCACCGCTCCTCGGCATCTTCTACCGGGCCCCGCGACCTGGCGCGGCGCCTTACGTCGAGGTCGGCTCCGTGCTGGAAGAGGGCACCGTCATCGGCATCATCGAAGTGATGAAGCTCATGAACAGCGTGCGCGCCGAGGTTCGCGGCACCGTCGTCGAGATCCTGGTCGCGGACGGCTCGCTGGTCGAGCAGGGGCAAGTGCTGCTGCGTGTCGCGCGGGAGAGCGCCGGTGGCTGAGATCGCACTCGTCGACACGACGCTGCGCGATGGCAATCAGAGCCTGTGGGGAGCGCTCGGCATCGACACCGCCAAGACACTCACGGTCGCCCCGCTCCTGGAGCGCGTCGGCTTCAAGGCGATCGACTTCACCACCTCGACGCACATGGGCGTCGCGGTGCGTTACAAGCGCGAGGATCCGTGGGAGCGCATCCGTCTCATGGCGGCCGCCACTCCGACGACGCCGCTGCAGTTCATGTCGACCGGCTTCCGCTTCATTTCCTGGGAGACCGCGAGTCCCGAGTTCATGGCGCTGGCCTTCGAGGTGCTGGCGCGCAACGGTATCCGTCGCTTCTGCCTCGCCGATCCCATGAACGATGCGCAATCCAACATCGCCTGCGCGCGCATGATAAAGCGTGCCGGCGGAGAGTTCGTCATCGCGGCGCTCGTCTTCACGCTGAGCCCGATCCACGACGATCGTCACTACGTGCAGGCGGCGCGCGAGCTCGCGGCCTGTCCCGAGGTCGATGCGATCTACATCAAGGACCCCGGCGGGCTCCTGTCGCCGCGCCGGGCCAGCACGCTGATTCCGGCGGTGAAGGCCGAGATCGGCGCCAAGGCACTCGAGCTCCATTCCCACTGCACCATCGGGCTCGGCGAGCTTCTCTACGTCGATGCGGTGGACTACGGGGTGAGCGCGCTGCAATGCGCCTCCGGCGCCGCGGCGGACGGGATCTCGAATCCGCCCTCGCTGCGCGTGGTGGAGAACCTGCGCGCGCTGGGGCACACCGTAGCTGTCGACATCGAGGCGCTCACGGAGGTGAACCGCTTCTTTACGCGCATCGCGGAAGCGGAAGGGCTGCCCGTCGGGACTCCACAGCCCTTCGACGCCGCGTATCTCCGCCACCAGCTCCCGGGCGGGATGATCGGCACCATGCGCCGCCACCTCGCCGAGCACCGGCTCTCGCATCTGGAAGGCGCGGTCATCGAGGAGATGGCGCGCGTGCGCGAGGAGCTCGGCTGGCCGATCGTGATGACGCCCTTCTCCCAGATCATCCTCACGCAGGCGGTGCTGAACGTGACCGGCCGGGAGCGCTACGCCGTGGTGCCCGACGAGGGCATCCGCTACGCGCTCGGCCGTTTCGGCCGACCCAACATCCCGATCGCGCCCGAGGTGCTGGCGCGCATCGATGCGCTGCCGCGGACCGCGGAGCTGCGCGCGGAAGCGCCGATGCCGCCGTTGTCGGAGCTGCGCGCGCGGCTCGGCCGCGATCTCCCGGACGAGGAATTCCTGCTCCGCGCCACCATGCCCGCTGCGCAGGTGGATGCGATGCGCGCCGCGGGGCCGGCCGCGCGTCACTACGACCCCGACTCGAAACCGGTGATGGAGCTGCTGCGGCGGGTCTTGCAGATGCGCAACATCGCGGAGCTCTCCGTGGTGAAGAGCGATTTCCGGCTCGAGCTGCGCGGCGGCGCCGGCTCCGGAGCGCTGTCCGTATGAGAAGCGTCGGACGCACTGGCACGCACCCGGCCGCACGGACCCCCATCCGCGGCGTGCTGTTCGATGTCGACGGCACGTTGCTGCTCAGCGACCGGGCGCTGGGCGGCTATGAGCTCCTGCCTGGAGCCATCGAGGTTCTGAGCACACTCAAGGCGCGCCGGGTGCCCTTTGCCCTGCTCACCAACGGCAGCGCCTACCCGCCCGCGGAACAGGCGGCGAAGCTGCGCGCGGCGGGCCTGGCCGTAGATGACGGGCAGATGATCACGCCGTCCAGCATTGCCGCCGATCACCTGCAGCGCCGCGGCATCAAACGCGCCCTGGTGCTCGGCACTCCCGGGGTGGGACAGGCACTGCGCGATGCCGGTATCGAGACGGTGCACACGGGCGAGCCCGGTGCGACGGAGGTCGGGAGCGTCTACGTCGGCTGGCATCCCGAGTGTGGCATGAAGGATATCGAGACGGCCTGTCAGGCCATCTGGGGGGGCGCCGAGCTCTGCGTCGCCTCCGACGTGCCGTTCTTCGCCACCCGGCAAGGGCGCACCATCGGCTACTCCCATGCGATCACGGCCGCCATCCGTCGACTGACGCACGCCCCCATGACGCTCACCGGCAA
>DASQRV010000229.1:0-4234 GCA_035642735.1 Steroidobacteraceae bacterium | reverse complement strand
GTGAGCGAAGACCTGGTAGTCCTCGTGCCCCTTGCCGGCGATCAGCACGACATCGTCCGGCGCCGAGCGCTCGAGCGCCACGCGGATGGCGAGTGCGCGGTCGTGCTCGAGGGTGAGCGGCGCGCCGCCGACGATGCCCGCCACGATGTCGGCGATGATGCGGGCGGGATCCTCGCCGCGCGGATTGTCGTCGGTGAGCACGATGTCGTCGGCGAGCTCCGCCGCGATGCGTCCCATGAGCGGGCGCTTGCCGGCATCGCGATCGCCGCCGCAGCCGAACACCACGCGCAACTGTCCGCGGCAGTGCAGGCGCGCCGCGCGCAGCGCGTTCGCCAGGGCATCGGGGGTGTGCGCATAGTCGACGATGGCGAGCGGACTGCGTCCGCGGCCACCGAACATCTCCATGCGGCCGCGCGCCGCGTGTACCTTGCCGAGCGCCCGTGCTGCATCGCGCAGCGGAATGTCCCAGGCGAGCAGCACCGCGAGCACGGTGAGCGCGTTCTCCACGTTGAACTCGCCCATGAGGCGCACCGCCAGCTCGACCGCTCCCCAGCTCGACTCCACTTCGATGGTGAGGCCGGTGGACTCGGCCTGTATGCGCGTCGCGCGCACGAACTGCGCGCCCGCCGGCAAGGTCGCCGCGCCGCTCGCGCGGCGCGTGGTGAGGATGAGCCGTGAGGGGGCGGGAGCGCAGGCGAGCTCGGCGCCAAAGGGGTCATCGAGGTTGATGACGCGACTTTCGAGGCCCGGCCATGCGAACAGGCGCGCCTTGGCGGCGCCGTAATGCTCCATGGTGCCGTGATAATCGAGGTGGTCGCGGGTGAGATTGGTGAAGGCGGCCGTATGGAAGCGCACCCCGTTCACGCGCTCCTGATCGAGTGCGTGCGAGGAGACCTCCATGCTGACGGAGGACGCGGAGGCGGCGGCGAGCGCCGCCAGCAGGCGGTGCACCATGACCGCATCCGGTGTCGTGTGCGACATCGGAGTCACCTGCGGCGGCAGACCGACGCCGAGCGTGCCCAGGTAGCCGCACGGTCGCTGACAGCGCTGCAGCGCCTGCGCCAGCAGCCAGGCGCAGGTCGTCTTGCCGTTGGTCCCGGTGATGCCGGCCACGGTGAGCCGCTCGGACGGGGCGCCGAAGAAGCGGTCGGCGATGAGGCCGGCGCGCTCGCTGAGCGCGGGCAGCGGCGCCACGAAAACCTCCGCGGGCAGCCGCGGCGGCGCGGCTGCCGCCTCATCCGGCTCATAGAGCACTGCACGCGCACCACGCGCCACGGCCTCGGGTGCGAAGCGCAGTCCGTGGTGGGTGCGACCCCGGCAAGCGAGGAACAGCGCGCCGGGGATCGCCGCGCCGCTGTCGAGCGTCAGGTCGCTCACCGTGAGCCCGGGGGGCACCACGAGGAAGTCCGCGACCAGCTCACCGAGCGGGCGGGGCGCTGCCCGATAAGCCTGCATTCCGCCGCTCATTGCAGTGCCGCCGTACGCACGTTGCCGAGCGCCGGTCCGGCCGGCAGCTGCTCGGGAGTGTTCACGGGCTCATCCGGGGCCACCGCCAGAAGGCGCAGCGCACCGCCCACGACCTTCGAGAACACGGGAGCGGCGACCTGCCCGCCCATGTGCTGACCCGCCCCCGGCTCATCGATCACGACCACCGCGGCGAGCCGGGGTGCCGTCGCCGGCGCGACGCCGCCGAACACCGCCATGTAGCGGTCGGTCGAATAACCGCCCGCTATCGCCTTGAACGCCGTGCCGGTCTTGCCCGCGACCCGGTAGCCCGGAATGGCGGCGAGCCTGCCGGTAGCACCCTCGGCGGTCACCACCGACTCGAGCATGCCGACGAGCTCGCGGCAGACGGGCTCCGTGAGTGCCGGCTCACCGAGCGGCGGTGCCTGCACGCGCAGGAAGGTGACCGGGCGCGCCTCGCCGAAGGCGCCGACCGTCGCGTAGGCGTGCGCGAGCTGCAGTGGCGTCACCGACAGTCCGTATCCATGCGACATCGTGGCGATGCCGATCGGTCGCCACTGCGCGTACGTGGGCAGGAGTCCCGCCGACTCGCCGGGGTAGCCGCCGGTGGTCACCTGGCCGAACCCGAGGTGGGTGAGCGTCGTCCAGATCTGCTGCGGCGCGAGCGAGAGCGCAATGTGCGCCATGCCGACGTTCGAGCTCTTGGCGAGCACGGTCGCGATGTCGATCGCGCCGAGGTTGTGCTCGTCCTCGAAGATCTTCACGCCGACTTTGAAGTAGCCCGGGGAGGTATCGATGATGCTGCGGTGGTCGTACTTGCCCGAGGCGAGCCCGGCGGCGACGAAGAACGGCTTGATGGACGAGCCGGGCTCGAAGATGTCGGTGGCGGCACGGTTGCGGTAAGTCGCCGGCTCGATCTGGTCGCGGTCGTTCGGGTTGTAGGCGGGCTGGTTCACCATGGCGAGCACCTCGCCGCTGGCGATATCGAGCACCACGATCGAGCCGGCGCGGGCGCGCTGGTCGCGGATCGCGGCCTTGAGCTCGCGATACGCGAGGTACTGGATGCGCAGGTCGATCGACAGCACCAGGTCCCGGCCCTCGCGCGCCGGTCGGATGCTCTCGACGTTCTGCACGATGCGCCCGTAGCGGTCCTGGATCACGCGCTTGGCGCCGTTCTCGCCGGCGAGCCAGTGATCGAACGCCAGCTCGAGCCCTTCCTGACCGCTGTCGTCGACGTTGGTGAAGCCGAGAAGGTGACCGGTCACCTCCCCCGCGGGGTAGTAGCGGCGGTACTCGCGCGAGGTGTAGACGCCGGGGATGCCGAGCGACTTGATCTGCTCGGCTTCGGCCGGCTGACGGTGACGCGCGACGTAGAGGAATTCCCGGTCGAGATTGCTCGTGACGCGGCGTGCGAGCTCCTGGCGATCGAGCTTCAGCGCCGCGGCGAGGCGCGGAATCTGATCGGTCGCGCGCGCGAGCTCCGCCGGGTTCACCCAGATGGAGTCGACCGGCGTGCTGACGGCGAGCGACTCGCCGTAGCGGTCAGTGATGGTGCCGCGATGGGCGGCGATCTCGAGCACCCGCGAGAACCGTGCATCGCCCTGGCGGGCGAGAAAGCCGTGATCGACGAGCTGCAGGTTGATGGCGCGCCACAGGAGCCCGAGCGCCGCGAACGCCAGCAGAGCCATCAGGAGAGCTGCGCGCCAGCGGAAGGAGACCGGCGCGCCTTCGCGTACGTTGCGCGCTTTCATGGAGAGATGATCTCGATTTCCTTTGGCGGCGGCATCGCCATGTGGAGCCGGGTGCTCGCGACGCGCTCGACGAAGGCGTGGGTCGACCAGGCACTCTGCTCGAGCTGCAGTTGACCCCACTCGATCTCGAGATTGTCGCGGCGCGCGTTCAGTGTCTCGAGCTGCACGAAGAGCTGGCGGGCGCGGTGCTTGCACCAGATCGCGCCCGCAGCCGAGCCGAGCGTCGCGGCCCACAGCAGCGGCACGACCAGGGCGAGCATGCGACGGCTCATGGCAAACGCTCCGCCACGCGCAGCAGCGCGCTGCGGGCACGTGGGTTGCGGGCGAGCTCCGCCGTCCCCGGGCGCTGCTTGCGGCCGATGAGCTTCAGGCGCGGGCGCGCCTCGGCCGGGATCACCGGGAGCTGACCGAGCCTTGGGTCGACCTGTGACTCGCGCTGCATGAAGCGCTTCACCGCGCGATCCTCGAGCGAGTGGAAACTGATCACCGCCAGCCGTCCTCCGGGGGAGAGCAGCTCGAGGGCGGCGGCGAGTCCCCGCTCGAGCTGGCCGAGCTCATCGTTCACGAGCATGCGCAGCGCCTGGAACGTACGCGTAGCCGGGTGTTTGCCGGGCTCGCGCGTGCGGACCGCACCTGCGACCACCGCGGCGAGCTCGGCGGTGCTCTCGAGCGGGCGGATGTCGCGGCGCGCGACGATGGCCTGGGCCACGCGGCGCGCGAAGCGCTCTTCTCCGTAAGTCGCGATCACCTGGCGTATCTCGTCGAGGCGCGCCCGCGCCAGCCAGCCCGACACGGGCTCTCCGCGCGTCGGGTCCATGCGCATATCGAGCGGACCGTCGGCGCGGAAACTGAAGCCGCGCCCCGGATCCTCGAGCTGGGGTGAGGAAACGCCGAGGTCGAAGAGCACGCCGCGGCAAGGATGCTGGTGCGCGTGTGCCGGCACGAGCGCGGCGAGATCGGCAAACGACGCGTGGACGAGCGTAAGCCGCACTTCGTCGGCAAAACGGTGGCGGCCGGCC
>DASQRV010000228.1:0-6470 GCA_035642735.1 Steroidobacteraceae bacterium | reverse complement strand
ACGGTCGGCGCGTCATCGCTGTGCACGGACAGCGCCGGCGTCGTGTAAGGGTGCTTGTCATGCTGATTCTCGGCGATCAGCAGCTGACGCAGGTCGACGTCTACCTCACCGAGATTGGTGGTGTCGCAGGGGGTGGCGTCGCCGTCGCAACCCGCCGGCAGCCGGAGGTAGGTGCAGGGAACGTTGACGCCGTCACATCCCGCCGGCGCACCCGCATGGCCGACGAAGTGATCGTTCTCGTCGGCGGTGATGATGAACAGGGTGTTATCGGGGGTGATGCCATCGGTCTTCAGGCGCGCGAAGAACTTGCCGAAGGCTTCGTTGTAGGTCTTGAGCTGCGCGACGTAGCCGGCCTCACCCGGCCCGTAGCTGCCGGAGAACGTGAAATGATTGTCGTGCGCGTCGGCGATGTAGGCATATGCCACCGGCACGCCCGCCTCGAGCATCTGCGCCACGTAGCCGAGTGTCTGCGACGCCGACGGATCGAATCCCGGGAACCCGACGTTGCCGTTGCCGTCGTTGATCTGGTTGCCATCGAGATCGTTGACGAAGGTCGAGCCGTGGTTGATCTGCGGTGCGACGGAGACGTTGCCGTACAACGCATTGAATCCGGTGTAGCCGCCCGGCTCGTCCGGCAGCACGTCCGGCCTGCCGGTGCTGCACACCGCGCTGCCTTGCGCGCAGTGGATCGCGATGCCCTCGAAGTCCGCGACCGCCTTGTCGAAGTTACTGGCCGCCTCCTGGGCTTGGGGCGAATTCGAGCCGAACACGTTGTTGATGTCGCTGCCGACGTTCTCGAACTCGATGTTGGCTGTCGAGAACGCCCCGACGTCGCACCCGGCCCGGGTGAACGGCACCCACGGCGCCGGGTGGATCTTGCCCAGCTGGTCGATCATCTGCGGCTTTCCATCGGGCGCGATATCCGTCCAGTAGGCGAACGAGCTCGAGAATCCGACACTGCCGTCAGTGCGGAAATAGCCGTAGGAGTTCCCCACCGGCTGGCCGTGCTTCTCGCCATAAACGCCGGTGAGCGTCGTGATGATGTCGTCGGAGGTGTGCGAGATGAGCGGTGTGTGGTGATTGGTGAGCAGTGTGCCCTGGGATTTGAGGAAGTTCAGCAGGTTCGGCATCTGCTCCAGGTCGGAGGGCACGTTCGGGTTGTCACGTCGCAGGTGTACGTTGTCGAACTGAATGTGGATCACATGGCGGATGCCGTTGCCCAGATGACACGCCGGCCCTGCCTGGGAATCGCTCCCCTCCGGCCCGGCTAAGATGACTGTCGGAGCTGTGATCAGAGCCGCCGCGGCAATGGTCAGCCACACGCCCGCGCCGAGCGCTTGTCGGAACCTTCCCATTTCGGTCTCCCCTGTTGGCGTTCGTGGAGGAACAGCCGGCGGAGCTCCCGCCGGCGCACTCGCGCACCTTAAAACCGCCTCACTACAGTGAGTTGTCCGAAAAATGACAGCGGAGGCGCCGCTTGCGGCGAAGCAGGGTTCAGATCCGCGCTCAGGTGTGGCGCGTCGGGGCGTTTCACGCCCGCAGGGCGAGCGCGGCCAACTTTGAGCGCCCGAGACTCAGGGCGAGCGCGGCCGCAAGCGCTGAGCCGAGCAGCACCCCGAACTTCGCCGCGGCGAGCAGCCGCCCGTCCTGGAAGGCGAGATTCGCGATGAAGATCGACATGGTGAACCCGATGCCGCCGAGGATGCCGAGCAGTACCAGTTGGCGCCACCGCACGCCCTCGGGCAGCTCGGCGAGCTTGAGCCTCACGGCGGCGAGTGCGGCGAGCACGATGCCGATCGGCTTACCGACCACCAGACCGAGCACGATGCCCGCCCCGGCCGCGAGCGGTGCACCGGCGCCGAGGTCGAGCCCCTCGAGGCTCACCCCGGCGTTGGCAAAGGCGAACAGCGGCATGATCCCGAAAGCGACGTAGGGGTGCAGCATCGCCTCGACGCGCAGCACCGGGGACTCGGCCGCGCGCGGCGGATCGGGCCGCTGCGCGCCGGATGGCCCGGTCCACGGTGCCGGTTGCGGGCGCATCCGCCGCCCGAAGACCGCGCTGACGGGCGTCAGAAGCCCGAGTACCACACCGGCCAGCGTCGGGTGCACACCGGCGCGCAGCGTCCCGAACCACACGACCGCGCCGGGAAGCACGTACGCGAGCGCCGGCTGCACGCTGAGCGCCTGCAGGAGCAGCACCAGCGCGATGCCTGCCGCGATGAGCAGCAGCTGACCCGGCGCGATGCCGCCGGAGTAGAAGAGCGCAATGATGAGGATCGCCGCGACGTCGTCGGCGATCGCCAGCGTCAGCAGCAGCATGCGTAGTGCCGCGGGTACGCGCGGGATGAGCGACAGCACTCCCACGGCGAAGGCGATGTCGGTCGCGGTCGGGATGGCCCAGCCGCGGCGAACGAGTGGAGTGTTGCCCACCAGGATATATAAGAGTGCCGGCACCAGCACACCCCCGGCTGCCGCGACGATCGGCAGTGTCGCGATGCGCGGATTGGAGAGCGACCCGTCGTGGATCTCGCGGCGGATCTCGAGTCCAACGAGCAGGAAGAAAATCGTCATGAGCCCGTCGTTCACCCAGAAGCGCAGGTCGTACGCCGGCAGCAGCGGCACGCCGAAGCCCGGCCGCCACTGCCACAGTGCCTCGTACGCGTGTGAGAGCCGCGAGTTGGCACAGGCGAGCGCGATCGCCGCCGCGGCGAGCAACACCAGGCCACTCATCGCCTCCACGCTGATGAAGCGCAGCGGCCACAGGCTCGGGTGAGTGGCGTGCGGTGTGCTCACGGGCAAACTCCCAGGGTTTCAGAAGCTTAGCCCAGCGCTGGTGCGCGCGTGCGCCGGATGTCGATTCCAGCAGCTCCCGTTCGACGTATTGCCGGATCGGCGGCCTTCGCAGATGAGATCGGCCGCCGCAGGCGGTGTCATTCCAACCGCCAAAGGAGCGAGTTCATGCGAGTCATGGTGATCGTCAAGGCGACGAAGGACTCGGAGGCCGGTGTGCTGCCGGGCACCGGGCTCCTGAGCGAGATGGGCAGATTCAACGAGGAGCTGGTGAAGGCCGGCGTGCTGCTCTCGGCCGAAGGGCTGCGGGCGAGCGCGCACGGCGTGCGGGTCAGGTTCGGTGGCGGCAAGAGCACCGTGATCGACGGGCCCTTCAGCGACAGCCGGGAGCTGATCGCGGGGTTCTGGCTGTGGCAGGTGAAGTCGATCGAAGAAGCGATCGAGTGGCTCCGGCGCTCGCCATTCCGCAAAGGGAGCGAGGAGGTCGAGATCCGCCCGGTGTTCGAAGCCGACGACTTCGGCGAGAACCTGACACCGGAGCTGCGTGCGCAGGAGGCGCAGCAGCGGGCGCGTCTCGCCGCCAAAACCTGACACGCCGATCGGGCAACGAAGTTCAGCATCATGCCTGTCAGTGCGCACCTGCATCTCAAGGGCGACTGCCGCGAAGCCTGGCGCTTCGGCGCCGAGGTTCCCGGCGGCCGGAGGCGGGTCAACTGCGCCAGGCCCCTCGAGGCAGTGTCGGGGTCCGGCCGCAGAAGTGCGGCCTGACGAGCGTCCTGTCGCTCACCGAGCACATTTTGGCGAGCGTGGCTTGCGCTGCGGCTCCTGCGATGGTGTCATCGGCAGTCATGACGGCTACGGATGCCCATCGCACCATCGATGCCGTGTGGCGCATCGAGTCGGCGCGGCTCATTGCCGGGCTCACGCGCCTGGTACGCGACGTCGGTCTCGCGGAGGAGCTGGCGCAGGATGCGCTCGTGGCCGCGCTCGAGCGCTGGCCGCAGGCGGGCATTCCCGACAATCCCGGCGCGTGGCTGATGGCGACCGCGAAGCACCGCGCCATCGACCAGCTGCGACGGCGGCGCATGTTGTCGCGCAAGCACGAAGCGCTCGGACACGAGCTTGAGATGGAGCAACGGCACAACGGCGGCATGGTCGAGGCGGGTGCCGACGACGTGGTCGGCGATGACCTGCTGCGACTGATGTTCATCGCCTGCCATCCGCTGCTGTCGACCGAGGCGCGTACCGCGCTCACCCTGAGGTTGCTCGCCGGGCTCACCACCACGGAGATCGCGCGTGCCTTCCTCGTGCCCGAGCCGACGATCGCGCAGCGCATCGTGCGCGCCAAGCGCACCCTGGCCGCGGCCCGCGTGCCATTCGAGAGTTTGCCGGCGGAGCAGCTGCGTGAGCGTCTCTCCTCGGTCATGGAAGTCATCTACCTGGTATTCAACGAGGGCTACTCCGCCACGGGCGGCGATGACTGGATGCGGCAGGCGATGTGCGAGGAAGCGCTGCGGCTCGGGCGCATCCTCGCCGAGCTCGCACCGGGCGAAGCCGAGGTGCACGGACTGGTGGCGCTCATGGAGATCCAGGCTTCGCGCCTCCACGCGCGCTGCGGACCGAACGGCGAGCCGATCCTGCTCATGCAGCAGGACCGCATGCTGTGGGACCGCCTGCTGATTCATCGGGGACTCGTGGCGCTGGCGCGCGGCGAGGCGCTCGGCGAGAGGCGGGGACCGTATCTGCTGCAAGCGGCGATCGCCGCCTGTCATGCTCGCGCCGCGAGCGCCGCCGAAACCGACTGGGTGCTGATCACGGCGCTCTACGACGAGCTCGCGCGTCTGACACCCTCGCCGGTCGTGGAGCTCAACCGCGCCGTGGCCGTCTCCATGGCTTACGGGCCGGCCGCGGGGCTCGAGCTCACCGACCGCCTGACGGCGCAGGGCGCGCTGCGCTCCTATCACCTGCTGCCGAGCGTGCGCGGCGACCTGCTCGCCAAGCTAGGCCGCTACAACGAGGCGCGCGGCGAGTTCGAGCGCGCCGCGACGTTGACGCAGAACAGGCGCGAGAGCCGCCTGCTGCTCGATCGTGCCGCGGCGTGCGCACGCGGAGAGGTCTGATGGCGTACATGCTGCTGATCGTCGAGCCCCGGGGCCAGCGGGGCACGCGCGCGCGGCAGGAGGGAGAGGACCTTTACCAGCGCATGCTCGACTACGGCAGGTCGCTGCAGGCGCGCGGCCTGCTCCTTGGCGGCGACTCGCTGCGCGAGAGTGCAGCGCGTCTCAGCATTCGCGCTGGCCGGCAGAACGTCGTCGATGGCCCCTTCACCGAATCGAAGGAGTTCGTCGGCGGATTCTTCCTTCTCGATTGCGCGACGCGTGAGCAGGCGCTGAGCCTGGCGGCCGAGTGTCCGGCCGCCGCATGGGCCACTATCGAGGTGCGCGAAGTCGGACCCTGCTACGAGTGAGCCTGCGCACGCTCGCTGGAGCGCTTCACATCTGCGGTGCCCACGAGCTGCACCAGCCAGCGGCCTTCACTTCCTTGCCGGGGAAGAGCTGGCACGGCCCCTGGCTCGAGCCGTTAGGGCCCTGATACAACCCGCAGTTGGCGCAGTTATTTCCCGGGGTGGCGCCCGGCGCGTCCCTGGCGTTCTCGACGTACTTCACGGCCTTTGCCTCCGGCGCATCCACCGACAGGAGCGGCGCCGATGCCGCGCGCGTCGTGCGCAACGCGCCGGCCGCGAGGGGCGCAACCGAGGCGCCGAGCGCCAGGCGTCGGAGCAGTCGACGACGCGACAGTGAAACCTCTTCCCTCATGCGCAACCACTTCGCCAACACGCGCGCAGCGTACCAGACGCATCCGCACTGCGGATGAACAGCGGCGTGTGCTCGGCAGTCGGCAGCTTGCCGCCGGCGCCATCAGCTCGAGGCTTGCGCGAACGACTCCATCATGAGCCCGGTACCGCCGCGCGAGACGTGCGCCACCACGGCGGTGCGCCGGTGGAGCTTGGTGACGCCGCCGAGGTTGATGGCGAAGGAGAGCACCACGTGCTGACCCTTGCGCAATCCCAGGTTCGTTGTCTCGATGAATACGCCGGTGGCGCTCAGGTTCACAGCCTTGCAGAGCTTGCGGCGGCCACCCGGCGCCGTGATGTAGACGATGGTGCGCGCACGATGCCTGGTGTGCAGTCGGCGTTCCACTGCGATCCCCGTGTTGGTGGCTGTGTTGTTCTTGTGTCGACGGCGGCCATTATGCCCCGTGAAGCGAGGCGTTCAGCGGCGAATTGAACGTAATACGGAGGCCTCGCTGCTCAGCTGCTGCGCAGGTAGGAGCCGATCTCGCGCCCGAATGTCTCCAGGTCGACCAGGAATGCATCGTGACCCTCGATGCACGAGAGCGGCGCGAAGCGCGTGGCAATGCCCGCGGCCTCGAGGAAGCCGGCCACCGACTGCTGCTCGTTCACCGAGAACAGCAGGTCCGTCTGCACCCCGATCACCAGCGCGTGCTCGAGCGTCGCGCGGCGGAAGAGCGCGACCGGATCACCGTGTGCGCCGAGATCGAAGCGGTCCATGGAACGTGAGATATAGAGGTAGCAATTCGCATCGAAAGCGCTGACGAAGCGCTGGGCCAGGCTCTCCAGGTACCCCTGTACCGCGAATTCGGAGGCAAACGGGTCGCCG
>DASQRV010000227.1:0-5548 GCA_035642735.1 Steroidobacteraceae bacterium | reverse complement strand
CGATCAGTACTTCGTGCGCCTCGCCGACCGCGAGGTGTTTGGTGTTGCGGGCCTGTGGGAGCGCTCGCGCCGCGCGGATGATTCCTATCTCTTCTCCTGCACTCTGATCACCGTCCCCGCCAACCCTCTGCTGGCTGCGGTGCATAACGCGAAGCAGCGCATGCCCGCGATTCTCGCGGAATCCGACTACGACAGCTGGTTGCACGGCGCGCCGCAGCAGGCGGGCGCCTTGCTGCAGCCTTACTCCGCTGAGTCGATGCACGCCTGGAAAGTGAGCCGCCGCGTGAACAACCCACGGCTTCCGAATGACGAGCATCTGATCGAGCCGCACTGAGCGCCCGCCCAGCGATCCGGAAGTGCGGGATTTCGCGGGGTCACCCCGGCGGAGAGTGCGATGCGCGTCACATTCACGGTGCGTTCAGCCGCGCCCGTGTGTCATTGCACTGCTCAGCTTGGCATAGTTGCCGCCGTGTGTGGCGCAACGTGAGCCTCAAGGAGTGTCTATGAGCATGATGCGTTTCCTGGTGTTGCCGGCATTGTTCGCGGCCGCCGTGCCGTTGGCGCAGGCCCAGAATGTCAGCTTCAACGCCACGATCAGCGGCCAGGTGGTTCCAGGGGTGTACGGCCAGGTCGCGATCGGCAACAACCCGCCGCCGCCGGTGGTGTACGCGCAGCCGATGATCGTGCAGCCGGCCCCGGTTATTGTCGGTGCAGCGCCGGTCGAGCCGATCTATCTGCACGTCCCGCCGGGACACGCCAAGAACTGGCACAAGTACTGCCACCAGTACCATGCCTGTGAGCGACCGGTGTACTTCGTGAAGTCCGCCGAATATGAGCCCGGCTACCGTCCGGAGCACCACGGCAACGGTCATCATCATGACGATGACCGCGACGATCACGATCACGGTCATCACCACGACGACTAGCTGGCGACCCCGGTCGCCCGGCGCGCACTCGCGCACGCCGAGTCGCGCGCTCATCCATCTCCTGCGGATAGTTAGGTAAGTACCTAACTATCCGCGGGGTTCCCCGGGACTCACCTCGGGCGTTAGCGGCAGGGCAAGCTGCGCGCTGCGCCACGTGGTGGTGGTGGCGTCGATGCACTAGGATACCCGCTAGAACAACAAGCGGAGCGGGTTGCATGGGCCGCTATCGGCGCTACCTCATCGGGCTCGCCGTCGTTCTGGTACTGGTCGGCGCCTATGCGGCGGCGGGCTTCCTGGCCGTACCTTACTTCGCCCGCAAGACCGCGGTGAATTTCGTGCGCACGCACTACGGGCGCACCCTCAGTATCGGTGAGATCCACTTCAATCCCTTCACGCTCACGCTCGACATCCGCCGCGTGGCGCTCCCGGATGCGGACGGTCAGAAGCTGCTGTCGTTCGAGCACCTGCGCGTCGCGCTGCAGCTCGCCTCGATCTGGCGGCTCGGTCCGAGCTTTGGCGACATTCTGCTCGAGCAGCCCTACGTGCGCGCCGTGCTCCGCCCGGACGGCGCGCTCAATCTCGCCGATCTCGGCAAGGGCTTTCCACCCCCGCCGCCTGAGGCGCAGAAGAAGCCGACTCAACCGCCGCGCCTGTACATCCGGCGCCTCGCGGTGCTCGCCGGTACCGCCGTGTTCGAGGATCACACCCGGGCGAGTCCGTTTCGCGCCGAGTTCAAGCCGATCATTTTCGAGCTGCGCGACTTCAGCACCCGCGCGGCGACCGGCGATGGCTATGCGCTCGAAGCGGCCTCGCCGGAGGGTGAGCGCCTGGTGTGGAACGGCACCGTGCGCCTGGCGCCGCTCGCCTCACGCGGAGTCTTCGAAGTCGCGAACCTCAAGGCGCGTACCGTGTGGAACTACCTGCGCGACAGCCTGCCCTTCGAGATTGCCGCGGGCATCATCGCTCTCAAGGGCGACTACGATTTCGGCGGTGCCCCTGGCCCGATGTCACTCGCCGTGAACGTGCACAACACCACCGTCACCGGGCTCGGCGTGCGGCCGAAGGGCGGCACCGAGAACTAAATCGACGTGGCGCGCATCGCGGTCGAGGAGACCCGCTGCGACCTGACCAGGCGTTCGGTCAACGTCGCGAAAGTGGCGCTCTCCGGCGGCGACATCAAGGTCTGGCTCGATGAGGCGCGCAAGCTGAATCTGCTCGAGCTGATGCCTCCGGCATCGGCACCGGGTGAGGGCAACGAAGCGGCGGCCGTCCCCGACGCCCATCCCGCCAGGACGGGAAGCGGCAGCGCCGCGCGTGCACCGCTCTGGACACTGTCCGTGCCGGATGTCAGCGCCGAAGGATTCAAGGTGTCCGCCGAGGACCGCGGGGTGAGCCCGGCGGCGGAGCTGACTCTCACGCCCCTCAACGTGCACGTCAAAGGGTTCAACACCGCGCCCGATAACACGCTCGATGTCACGATCGACTCGGGCCTGAGCCCCTCGGGAAAAATCGAGGGCCGCGCCAAGCTCACACCGAAGACGCAGGCGGTGAGCGCACAGCTCGAGGCGCACGATCTGCCGCTCACGTTGTTGCAACCTTATCTCACCCACTACACGTCCATGACGCTGCTGAAAGGCACCCTCGGCACGAAGCTCGATATCAAGCGCGGCGAGGATGGTGCGCTCGCGATCGGCGGCACGACGGCGGTTCACGATCTGCGCACCGTCGACAATGCACTGAAGCTCGACTTCATCAAGTGGCACGACCTGCGCGTTGCCGACATCCGCTACCGCTCGGCGCCGATGAGCGTGCGGATCGGCACGGTGACCGCCCTCGAGCCCTACGTGCGCATGGTGATTGCCCCGGACCGCACCATAAACATCAAGGCGGTGCTCACTCCGGCGGGCGCGGCACGCGGCAAGCAGTCGTCCGGACCGGCCGCGACGAAGGCGGGCGCCGCGGCCGCTGATCGAACGGCGACGCCGAGCGATCAGCCGGCGACACCGGGCGAGCAACCGGGCGCAGCCGCCGCGGCCGCGCCGGCCGCGGCCACTCAATCCGCCTCCTCCAAACGCAAGCGCAAGACTGCGCCGCAGATGGCCCCCGCACCCGCCGGTCCGCTGACGCCCTTTCCGGTGTCGATCGGCACCGTGACGCTCGTCAACGGCTCGGCGAACTACTCGGACCTGTGGATCAAGCCGAGCTTCGCGATCGGCATTCAGAGTCTCGGCGGCAAGATCACCGGACTCTCCTCCGACCCGCAATCGCGCGCCAAGGTGCAGCTCGACGGCAAGGTCGATCGCTATGCGCCCTGGAAGGTCACCGGTGAGGTCAACCTGTTGTCTGCCGCGCTCTTTACCGACCTCACCATGGGCTTCAGCGATGTCGATCTCACCGTCGTCAATCCGTACTCCGGGCACTTCGTCGGCTACAAGATCGACAAGGGCAAGCTGTCGGTGGACGTGCACTACAAGGTCGAGCAGCGCAAGCTCGAGGCCAGCCAGCACTTCGTCATCGATCAGCTCGAGCTCGGTGAGCGCGTGGAGAGTCCCGACGCCATCCACGTGCCGCTGAAAATCGCGGTGGCGCTGCTCAGGGACCGTAACGTTGTCATCGACCTCAGCCTGCCGATGAGCGGCTCGCTCGATGACCCGAAGTTTCGCATCGGGCCGATTATCTGGCAGATGTTCACCAATCTGCTCGTTAAGGCGGCGGCCGCGCCTTTTGCGCTGCTCGGACACCTCTTCGGCGGCGGCAACGAGCACATGAACATCATCGAGTTCGATGCCGGCAGCGCCACGCTCGAGAAGCCCGCCCAGGATCAGCTCGCCTCGATCGCGAAGGCGATGAAAGAGCGGCCGCAGCTGAAGCTCGATGTGCCCATCGTATTCGCCGATACGATCGACCGGCCGGCGCTGGCGGCGGCGGGCCTGCGCAGCGAGCTGCAGGCCCGGGAGCTCGCGACACGCGAAGGCCGTAAGCACCCGGACACCGCCTTCGAGCTGGCGCTCGCCGATCCCGGGAAGCACTTCAATCTGCTCCTCGATCAATATCAGTCGCAGCTCGGCAAGGACAAGCCGTTGCCGCCGAGCGTCGTGGCCGTGCAGCAGGCGAAGCGCAACGAGACCCCGCCGTACGACGCGGCGATCTCGGACCTGAGCGCCGCGCTCATCGATCACGTCCAGGTGTCGGACGACGCTCTCGCAGCGCTTGGCAAGGAGCGCGCACACGCGATCGAGGGTGCGCTGGTGTCGGACGGACAGGTCGAACCGGCACGGGTGTTCATCGTGAACGCGCCCCCCAAACCCCAGTCGGGCGATAGGGTGAAGGTCGAATTGCAGGTGAAGTGAGCCCGCGGATCAGGGCGCGAGCGGCGGCAGCTCGCGGGCGGCAGCCTTCGGGCGGCGCGCCTCGTCGTACAGGCCCCAGTGCGCTTCCTCGGGATGCGCCCGCGGCGCTCCTGGCACGCCCGTTGCGTCATACGCGCGCCACGGCGCGTCGTATGCCGCGAAGTAGGCAAAGGCCTGCGTGCGGCTCGGCGGCAGCACCCCGCGCAGCTCTCGGTAGAATGCCGCCTGCCGCGCCTCGCTGAACCCGGCGCTCTCGGGTGCGGTCGGCACACCGGTCTCCTTCACCAGCAGCGGCCCGCAGGCGAGCGGGGCGAGCTTGCCGAGCACATTGACGACGAACTCTGCAGCGGTGCTGTCCGGGGCATTGCGGAACCAGGGTTGAAAGACCGGGTGCACGATCGGCAGCAGGAAGTCGAGCTGCCCGAGCACTGCGGCGGCGGCCGGCTCGTCATAGACATGGAACGGCTCACTCGTGGCGAGTGCCACCTCCGGCGCCCGCGCGCGCACGCGCGCTATCACGGCAATCAGTGCGGCCGGGTCGGTGCGATGCGCGAACAGCCCCTCGTTGCCGAGCGAGATCCCGACGACCAGGCGCGAAAAACGCCGTGCGGCCTCGAGGGCCGCATCGAGCTGTGCAGCGTCTGCCGGATTCCACACCCCGATGATGAGCGCACGAAACTTCAGCGCTGCCGCGATCGCCGGAATCTGTTGCGCGCCGTGAATGGCGTCGTAGGTGATGAGTGAGTCGAAGCGCGGGCGCAGCGCCGTGAGGTCGGCGCGGATGCCATCGGCATCGGCATCGGTGACGCGACCGTCAACGACCCGGAGGGAGAGCGGCTGGTAGGCGGTGAAACGTCCCTGCGCCATCGCATCGCGCAGCCGCGTCACCGCCGGTTGCGCCGCGCGGCTCGACTGGCACTGCGGATTCGCGCGCGCCGCGCTCACTCCTCCCGCGGCGCACAGCCACAGGAAGGCAAAGCAGGCGAGCGAAGCTGCGCGCGGCTGGGACACCGGAGTGACGGAAGGTCGGCCCTGGCGCGGCGATTGTGCCACACTCGTCTCACGGGCGAATGCGGCATCTCGGCCCAGGGAGCTGCGCATGGAGAAACAACAGGAACAGGCGGCACGCTTCCGTGCACTGCACGAGTCCGGTGTGTTCGTCATCCCCAACGTCTGGGACGGGGTCTCGGCAGCCATCATGGCACGCCTCGGGTTCGTGGCGCTCGCGACTTCGAGCGCCGCCTGCGCGGCGACGCTCGGCAAGCTCGACGG
>DASQRV010000226.1:0-3179 GCA_035642735.1 Steroidobacteraceae bacterium | reverse complement strand
CACATCATGGCCACGAAAGCGATACCCGAGGGATACCGCACCGCAACCCCGTATCTGATCGTCAACGGCGCAGCGAACGCGATCGAGTTCTACCATCGCGCCTTCGGTGCGACCGAGATGCTGCGCATGGCGCGCTCGGCTTTGGCGGCCTGCGCGAGGATGTACTTGCCGCACATGCAGTAAGGCCTCACACACAGTGCGCCGGACGCCATGGCACTGTGTGGACGGCGGCTCCCGCCGCTGTTCACACTCGCCACATGCTCCCGTGGAACTCGGTCGAACGGCTGCGCGATCATTTCGGCGACTACGTCATCGTCGTCACCTGCCGTACCTGCCGGCATTCCCGCGAGCTCACACCCGCATTTCTCGCGCGCCACTGCCGCCACGGTTGGGACGAGCCGGTCGCCAACATCATCGCCAGGTTCCGCTGCCGCTGTGGCAAGAAATTCGTCGATGTGCAGATCGGTTTCAACCGCAAGCCGCGCGGCTGGGTCAAGAACCCCTCGTGAGCGTGGCTTGCGCTGCGGGTGGCGTGTGCGGCGCGGCGGGCTCAGCGCGCGGCGCTCGTGGCCCGCACCGCGCCGGAAAAGTTGTCGCGCGATGTCAGGATGCCGCCGGTGGCGCTAACTTCATCGCCGCTTCCGAGCGACGCTTCAACTCCTCGAGCGGCACGTCTTCCACGTGCGTCGCGATCGTCCACACGTGGCCGAAGGGATCCTCCAGAGTGCCGGAGCGATCGCCATAGAACTGGTTGGTGACGGGGCGCAACGCTTTCGCCCCCGCCCTCACCGCGCGCTCGAACACGGCATCGACACCCTCGAGGTACAGCAGAATGCTGACGCTCGAGCCGCCGAGCGCGCGCGGACTGCGATAACCCATCGCGGGATGCTCGTCGGCGAGCATGATAACCGAGTCGCCAATCCGGATCTCGGCGTGACCGATCCGACCCTGCGGATCCGCCATGCGCAGCATCTCGGTCGCACCGAAGGCGCGCTGGTAGAACTCGATCGCGTTCGCTGCGCCGTTGACGATCAGATACGGGGTCGCGGTGCGGTATCCCTCGGGTATCGCTTTTGTGGCCATGATGTGACACCTCCTGGCAGGGGAACAAGCTTACTCCCGCCATCGTGGCAAGTTAATGCCGGCGGTGCTGCGTGCCGCACCCACGGGCCGCCATCCAGTGATCAGGCGCGCTCGCTGCTGGATACGGCAGCCGCGGCGGCGCGGCGGTACCGCAGCCGGTAGCAGGCCACGAGTGCGGCGAGAAACGGCGGGCCGAAGAGGAGCGTCAGGCGAAACGGCCCGCTGAACGCCGTCGTGAGCAGCACGGCGGCCATGAGCGCGGCACCGAGTAGCGTCGTCGCGGGATAGCCTGGCATGCGAAAACGCAACGGCGCGCCGCTCCGTTCGCGCGCGCGGCGAAAGGCGTAGTGAGTCACGAAGATCATCATCCAGGTGAAGATCGCGCCGAAGGAGGAGACCGCGATCATCAGGACGAAAGCGGACTTCGGCGCGAGGACGCTCATCACCGTGGCGAGCGCGATGCCGAGACTCGAGAGCAGCAGCGCCTGCACCGGCACGCCGCGGCGGTCGAGTGCGCCGAAGCGGCGCGGCGCATAGCCGGCGCGCGACAGGCTGAACATCATGCGTGTCGTGATGTACAGCTGACTGTTCATGGCGGACAACGCCGCGACCAGGATGACGAAGTTGAATATGCCGGCGGCCGCCGGCACCTGCAGCGCGCGCATCACCTTGACGAACGGGCTTTCGTCGACCCCCGCCGAGGTCCACGGCACGATCGCGAGCACGAGCGCCAGTGTCAACAGGTAAAACAGGATGAGCCGCACCACCGTCGCGCGGAACGCGCGCGTCACGGCGATCTCCGGCTGTGCCGCCTCCCCTGCCGCCACCGCGATCATCTCGATGCTGAGATAACTGAAGATGGCGACGATCACCGCCACCCACGCTCCCCACAGGCCGTGGGGGAAGAAGCCGCCGTGGGCGGTGTAGTTGTGGAAACCCACCGCCGGCGCAGCGGCGGCGCCGCCAGCAGCCGCAACCGCGGCCGGAGCCCGCAGGACGATGAACGCGGCCAGCGGTATGAAGAGCAGGATCGCCGTTACTTTGATGGCCGAAAACCAGTACTCGATCGCTGCGAAGACATTCACGCTGCGCGCGTTCACGAGCATCAGCAGCACCGAGAATCCCACGACCCACGGCCAGCCGGGCGCGGCCGGGAACCAGAAATGCATGTAGAGCGCGACCGCCGTCACCTCGGTACCAACCGCCAGCACGATGCTGGTCCAGTAGGCGTAGCGCACGAGGAAGCCGGCGAGCGGTCCGAGGTAGTGCTCGGCGTACGCTCCGAAGGAGCCGGAGGTCGGATGCGCGACCGTCATCTCCGCGAGGCACCCCATGAGGAGCAGTGCGATCAGCGCACCGACGGCGAAGCTCAGGAGCACCGCGGGTCCCGCGAGACTGATCGCAAACCCGCTGCCGAGGAACAGGCCCGTGCCGATCGCTCCGCCGATCGCGATCATGGTCATGCGTCGCGCGCTCAGGCTGCGGCGCAAGCCGCGCTCGCGTTCGATGATGTCCTCGAAGCTCGCACCGCGGCCGCTCATGCCTCGTATCCTACGATACAAACCAACAGTGCGGTGGCCGCCATCGCCTGACGCCGTCCCGTGTTACGCTCGCCGCAAGCCCCTCGGTGGGAGGCCTCCCATGCTCGGCTACTTTCGCCTGCTCACTCGCCCGCAGCTGCATGCCTATCTCGCCGCACTCGGCGGCTGGGCGCTCGATGCGCTCGACTTCTTCATCTTCGTCTTCTGCCTCAAGGCGATCGGCGCCGAATTCCACACGGATGTCAAATCGGTGGCCGAGGGAATCTTCCTCACCCTCGCCTGCCGGCCGCTCGGAGCACTCGCTTTCGGGTGGCTGGCGGAGAAGTACGGCCGGCGGCCGATCCTCATGCTGAACATCGTGAGTTACTCGGCCGTGCAGCTCGCCACGGCCTTCGCTCCGAACCTCGCGACGCTGCTGGCGCTGCGGGCACTTTTCGGCTTTGCGATGGGCGGCGAGTGGGGCGTGGGTGCGGCGCTCGCGCTCGAGACGCTGCCGACTAAGGGACGCGGATTTTTCTCCGGGATGCTGCAGCAGGGCTACGTGCTCGGTTACCT
>DASQRV010000225.1:0-3744 GCA_035642735.1 Steroidobacteraceae bacterium | reverse complement strand
AGCCCCGCACCCTGGTGCCCGATGACCGGGCCGACCAGGCAGTGCTCACGGATGTAGGTGCCGACACGTTGTACGCGTTCGAGCAGCCGCTCTGACTCGATGGCCTCGAGCACCGCTTCGATGGCGGCGCAGGCCATCGGGCCGCCGCCGAAGGTGGTGCCGAGTGATTCGATCGTGAGCCCCGCGGACACCTGTGCCGACATGAGCACCGCGGCGCAGGGAAAGCCGTTGCCGAGCGCCTTGGCGGCCGTGAGCAGGTCCGGCGTGACGCCATAAAGGTTGGCGGCGAAGGGATGGCCGGTGCGCCCGACTCCGCACTGCACTTCGTCGAAAATGAGCAGCGCGCCGACCTTGTCGCAGCGGCGGCGCAGTGCGGCGAGGAACTCACTGCCGAGATCTACGGCACCGGCGAGTCCCTGCACCGGCTCGACGATCACCGCGGCGGTCTTGCGCGTCACCAGCTTCGTGATCGCGGCGGTGTCGCCCCGCGGCAGGAAGCTGACGTTGAACGGCGGGCGCGGAAAGCCGTACCACTTCTGCCGTGCGCCCCAGGTGACCGCGCCCGCGGCGGCGGTGCGGCCGTGAAAGCTGCCCTCGACGGCTGCGATGTGCGCGCGGCCGGTCTGGCGCAGCGCGATCTTGAGTGCGTTCTCGTTCGCCTCGGCACCGCTGTTGACGAAGAAGACGCTGGCGAACGGCAGGCGCGAGAAGCGCACCAGGCGCTCCGCGGCGCGCGCGCGGACCGGCATGGGCACGGCGTTCGTCTGGAAATTGCAGAGCTGCGCCTGGCGCTCGAGCGCGCGGGTCCAGCCCGGGTGGCCGTAGCCGAGACCTACCACCGCGTGGCCGCCGTAGAGATCGAGTACGCGCTCGCCACGCGAGTTGGTGAGCCACACGCCCTTGGCGGCGGCCACCTCCAGCGGATACTGCGCGAACACGGGAGCGAGAAAGTCTTGCTGCGGCGCCGTTGCCGCCCTCAGCGCAGGTTGTTGCACGTGCATCTCGCCTTCAGGTCCAACCGGCCGCCGGCGCCGTGAGACCGGCGGTCTGCGGCAGGCCGAACATGCGGTTCATCCACTGGATGGCGCCACCGGCTGCGCCTTTGTTGAGGTTGTCGATCGCGCACAGTACCGCGATCGTGTTGCCGCGAGCCGCGGCCGACAGTTGCGCGTAATTGCTCGCCACCACTTCCTTGAGGCGCGGCGGCGCCGCGCGCACCTGCACGAAGGGCGAGCCGGCATAGAACGCTCGCAGCATCTCCAGCAGCTGCGTCACATCGAACGGGCGCTTCAACGCCGCCTGCACCGTCACGTGGATGCCGCGTGCGAAGGGGCCGGAGTGCGGAATGAAGGCGAACTCGGCCGCAACACCGGTTGCGGTGCGCGCACAGGCGGTGACTTCCGGCACATGCCGGTGAGCGAGCGGGCTGTAACTGTAGAGGTCGCTGTGGCGCAGCGGATGGTGGGTCGCTTCGACGGGCTTGCGCCCGGACCCGGTGCTGCCAGTCACGCCGCTCACGAAGAGCGTTGGCGTGACGAGGTCGTGCGCGAGCAGCGGCACGCTCGCCAGCAGTATCGCGGTGGCGAAGCATCCCGGATGGCCGACGTGCGGAGTGCTCAGCTCGTGCAGGTGCTCGGGCACCGCGCAACTGAACTGCGACAGGCGTGCCGGCGCCCCGTGCGGATGGCGGTACACGGCGGTGTAAGCCTGGGCGCTCGGATAGCGGAAATCCGCGGAAATGTCGACCACGCGCGGTGCGCAGCCGGCCCGCTCTGCGCCGGTGAGCAGCCGGTCGATGAGTGCCGCCGACACCCCGTGCGGGGCCGCCGAGAACAGTGCGCACCGCGGCGACTCGCACAGCAGCTTCTGCATTTCGGCCTCGGAGCTGAAGCGCACGCCGCCAAAGGCCGCGGCGAGGTGCGGGAAGGCGCCCGCCACGGGCTCGCCCGGCTGGCTGTCGGACATGATCGCGGCGAGCTGGAAGTTGGGATGCGCGGCGATGAGTCGCAGCAGCTCGCCGGCCACATAGCCGGTGCCGCCCAGCACGACGGCAGGGATGCGCTCGCTCATCACGCCGCCGCCGCGCTGGGCTTGAGGCCGAGCGCCTTGATCACCCGGTCGCCGAGCGCTGCCCCGCCGTTGAGCGCGTTGTGCGCCGGCACGCCCATCTGTGTCTTGATGATGTCGATGCCGACCTGGTTGTCGGTCGCGGGGCCGGTGACCACCGCCGGCTCGATCGCGAAGCGCTCGCGCAGAAGCTTTACTCCACCCCACGCCGCTACCGGATCGTTGGCTGACAGGATCACCGCGGTGAGGGTGGCGCGGATGTCGGGGCACTCGAGAATGGCATCAACGCCGTACGTGCCGAGGATGCCGTCACCCAGCTCAAAGACGATGACATCGGGCTTGCCGGAAGCAAGCTCGGTCAGCATCGTGCGGGTCAGCGCGGGGCCAGTCGCGCGAGTGGTGGTGACGACGCCGAGGTCGGTGAAAATGGCGCAGCGCCGTGCGCCCGCGTCTTCCATGGCGAGGATGTCACGCCGCAGCGAAACCCCGGTCGCCTTGAACGCGTCCACCGCCAGACCGCGATGGCGCATGCGCGCGATCACTGCGCAGGCGGCGGCGGTCTTGCCGGCCTCCATGCAGGTGCCGGCGAGCGCCACCACCGGCACGCCGCGGGTGTCGAGCGCCGCGTTGACATCTAGCGGCTTGTAACCGACGCGCGCCGGCACGCCGATGCGCTCGCCGAGGTAGGGGAAGTTCAACACCACGCCGAGCACGCGGCAATCGAACGGCTTGCCCTTGTCAGCGTTGATGGAGTCGCACACGCCGAGCACGCCGCCGATGTTCAACATCTGAATGACATCGCCGGGCTGCAGCTTCTCGGGCACGTGGCCGGAATAGCCGAAAAGCGCCTGGCGGTGCCCGAGGGCGCCGGCGACCACGTCGCCTTTGCCGACCTTCGCCATGCGCCCGCTGGTCAGCTCGAGCGTGTTGTAGGTGGATTTGTTGTTGAGTACCTCGACCACCACTACCACGCCTTCCTCGGCGGGGATCTCTGACGAAATACGGACTTCGTGCGACAGCTCGCAGGCCTGTGTTACCGAGGCGAGCTTGTCGACGACGACGGTGCGCATGTCGCTGACCATGGCCGGCAGTTCCTCGAGTGGATTCAGCGCCGTCCGGGCGCGGCAGCGGCGCGCTCGAGCGCGCGCGCCGCGAACACGCCGGGTAGCGCTGCGATGCGCGAGAAGCCGAGTGCATCCGCTGCCGACCACTCACCGGCAGCCTCGCCGTACACACCCTTCGAGGCCGCCATGAGCGAAAACGGTGACTCTACCCCCTCGATGAACAGCGCGCCGGTCTGTAACAAAAGATGCACATTGCCGGTCACGCGCTGCTGCGAGGACAGAAGCAGCGCCTCGATGTCGCGACACACGGGATCCAGCAGCTGTCCCTCGTGCACCAGGTCGCCGTAGGACTGTGCCACGAGCTCCTTCACGCGTTGCTGCCGCCCTGTGAGCACGAGTTTCTCCAGCTCGCGGTGCGCCGTCAGCAGCACCTCGGCCGCCGGCGCCTCGAACGCCACGCGCCCCTTGGTGCCGATGATGGTGTCGCCGAGATGGATGCCCCGGCCGATGCCGAACGGGGCGGCGAGCGCCTCGAGCTGCTCGATGATCTCGACCGGCGTGGCGGCGCGCCCATCGAGCGAGACCGGGCGTCCCTTGCTGAAGCCGAGCACGT
>DASQRV010000224.1:0-7470 GCA_035642735.1 Steroidobacteraceae bacterium | reverse complement strand
CCCTTGATCAGATGTCGCGCCGCGGTCGCTTCATCGGCACCATCGATGTAGAGATCGAGCTCGACCACGTCATTGAGATCGGCCAGCGCCACTCCGGCGGCGCGCAGACGAGCGCTGCTGCCCTCGGAGCTCGACACGGCGGCGCGCACCAGGCCTGGCCGCGCGGCGAGGCCATCGATGAGGAAGTTCACGGTGGAACCGGTGCCGATGCCGATTATCGCGTCGGGGGCGATGAGCTCCAGTGCCGCGAGCGCCGCGCGTCGCTTCTTTGCATCCGTCGCCGCCGTCATGATCACGCCCTTCACTTCTTCGGCGAGTCCCAGAAACGACTGTGCCCGCGTCAGCAGCGGGCACAGTCTTCGGAAATCGACTCGGCGGCCACATGCGTGACCGCCGAGTTAAGGCCTATTTCTTCTTGGCAGCTTTCTTCTTGGCCTTCTTCTTTGCCTTCGCCATGTTGGCTCTCCAATTGACGGGTTAGTCCGGGGTCCGAGTATATACACGCGAATCTAAATTACAAGCGAGCGCATTCTGTATGTGCTAGGTCAGGAGCGCGCAAGTACGCGTGCCAACCGCGCGGCGAGCGCACGCGTACGAGCCATCACCATCGTCCACGCATCACTCGAGCGACAGAATGAACTTCCAGTGCACGGCTTCCACCGGCATGACGGACAATCGATTGCCAGGCCGCAGCAGCACCAGACCAGAGAGCTCCTTGCCGGCATGTGCGCGCAGCTCCTCGAGGGTGATCGTGCGTGCGAGGCGGCGTTTCAGTTGCACGTCCACCATGAACCAGCGTGGATTGCGCGGGTCGCTGCCGGGATCGTAGTGATGGTCCTTGCGGTCGAAGGCGGTGGGGTCGGGATAGCCTTCCTTCACGATCTGCACGATGGCGACGATGCCGGGGACCCCGGTGCTCGAGTAATAAAGAAAAGCCTGATCGCCCCGCTTCATCTGGTCCCGCAGCATGTTGCGCGCCTGATAATTGCGTACGCCATCCCAGGCGGTCGTGCGCCGCGGAGCGGCGGCCAGGTCTTCGACGCTGAAGCTCGAAGGTTCGGTCTTCAGCAGCCAGTAGTGCATCGCACGACCCCTTCTTCACTCACCACGGCATCCATCAGTACATCGTGCGCCGCGGCCCCGATGCTCGCGACCTCCTGAAAGGCGTACGCCAGCCCGATGAGGCGCGGAGCGTGCCAGGCGCTGCGCAGCTGCCGGAACGCGAAAGCACGATCGTAAAAGCCACCGCCCGCGCCGAGGCGCACGCCGTTGCGATCGAACCCGACGAGCGGCAGGAACGCGACATCGAGCCAGCGGGCCGCGAGGACCTCGCTGCCCTGCGGCTCCGCAATGCCGAGGCGGTTGTACTGCAGGGGACCCTGCATGCGCACGAAGCGCATGGCGCGCGAAGCACGCCGGCGATCGATGCAGGGCAGGAACACGCGGCAGCCACGGCTTTCGGCCAGCGCGATCAGGGGGCTGCAGTCGAGCTCCCACGGCAGCGCCGCGTAGACGGCGATGCGCCAGTGGCTCCGCAGCCTGAGCGCGCGATCCACGTTACGCGCCACGAGCTGTGCGGCGTGGAGACGCTGCTGCGGCGGCACCTGGCGGCGCCGCGCATTGAGGCTCGCCCGCAGCGATCTGCGGGCGGCATTCCGTGAGGTGGAATCAGGTAGCGCCACCCGCATGTGCCGGTGCGGACCGTTGCTCTCGAACCAGAGCAACAAGTGGGACGAGCTGCGGCAGGTAAGGCTTTCCGCTCGGAGGCGGACTTGCACAGCGCTGCGCGCAAGCCTGAAGTCCCGAGGGTGTTCCAATTAGGGTCCGAGGTAACCCGGCCCGCTTGTCGAACACCGCAGGCGACGCCAGGAGCACTCTACACCAATTCGGCCGGCCTTAGGCGTGCGAGCGCGTCACAGCTCGAGCTGCTGGCTCTTCCCGAGGGAGCTCTCGACGCGCTCGCGCAGCGCACGCACGCGCTGGCCAACGCCATTATCGAGCCGGGACTCGCGGTCCTTGCCCTTGAGGAATTCGTGCGCGAGGTTGAGCGCCGCCATCACCAGGATGCGGTCGAGGCCAACCACCTTGCCGGTATCGCGGATCTCGCGCATGCGGGCATTGAGGAACTCGGCCGCATCGAGCAGCGCCGAGCGCTCCTCGTAGGGGCAGGCGACGACGTATTCCTTCTCCATGATGCGCACGCTGACCCGCGCCTGGTCCTGGTGCGTCATGCGCCGTGCTCCAGGGTCTTCAGACGCCCGATCATCGCCTCGACGCGGGTGCGCACCTGCTCGTTCTTGTGCATGAGGGCCGCACGCTCGCCGGTGAGAGACTCGTGACGTGCGCGCAGTGCGCGATTCTCCTCCCGCAGGTGCTCCAGCGTGCCGAGGAGCTCATCGATCCGTTTTGCGAGGCGCGTGAGCTCGAGATCAAGTTGTGTTTTTGTACTGTCGCTCATCGCAACACTATAGAGCCGCGTTCTCGACGCGGTCAATTGTGCACGCAGATATATAATGAGCCCGCCATGATTCTTGCGGACTACCACCATATCCAGCAGCTGCTGCTGCAGGAGCGCTCGCTCGCCGATGCGGCCGAGGCGCATGGCACGCTGACGGGGTGCCTGTGCGCCTTGCCTGGATATCGGCTGGAAGACTGGCTGCGCGAGATCCTGCCGGAAGGACGCGCCGCGCCGCTCACGACCGCCGCGCTCGAGGAGCTCTTCACGGCGACCGCCGCGGCGCTGGTGCAGCCTGACATGGAGTTCGAGTTGCTGCTGCCGGCGGACGAGCAGCCGATCGAGGTACGCACCGCGGCGCTGGCACAGTGGTGCCAGGGCTTTCTCTACGGGCTCGGCGCCGGCGCCGTCCCCGATGCGAGCGAGCTGCCGGGCGAGGTGGGCGAGGTGGTGCGCGACTTCATCGAGATAAGCCGTGCCGGTGTCGACGCGACGCAGGACGAGGAATCGAACGAAGCCGCCTACGCGGAGCTGGTCGAGTTCGTGCGCGTCGGCGTGCAGTTGCTGTTCGAAGAGCTCGGGGTGCTGCGTCCGCCGGCGACATCTGCGGCTACGCCGCTGCACTGATCGACAACACCACGCATGGCGAGGGACGAATTCGCACGCCGCCGCCGTCAGCTGATGCGTCTCATGGGACGCGACTCGATCGCCGTGCTGCCCGCGGCGCCCATCAGGCACCGTAACGGCGATGTCGAATATCCCTTCCGCCAGGACAGCGACTTCCACTATCTCACCGGCTTCGCTGAGCCCGAGGCCGTGGCGGTGCTGGTGCCGGGCCGCACCCACGCCGAGTACATCCTGTTCGTGCGTGATCGCGATCCGGCGCGCGAGACCTGGGACGGACGGCGCGCGGGTCCTTCCGGCGCGGCGCGCGACTACGGTGCGGACGATGCTTTTCCGGTCACCGACATCGACGAGATTCTGCCCGGGCTGCTCGAGAATCGCGCCCGTGTGTACTACACCATGGGTGAGTACGCGGACTTCGATCAGCGCGTGGTGGGATGGGTCAACGGGCTGCGCACTACCCAGGCACGCAACGGCCGCCACCCGCCGCAGGAGTTCGTAGCACTCGATCACGTGCTGCACGACATGCGCCTCTACAAGTCGCGTCACGAGCTCGAGCTGCTGCGTCGCTCGGCGCAGATCGCCGCGCAGGCGCACGTGCGCGCCATGCGCTTCTGCCGCCCCGGGGTCACCGAGTACCAGGTGATGGCCGAGCTGCTGCACGAGTTCCGGCGCCACAATGCCGATACCGCCTACTATCCGATCGTGGGCGGCGGCGCCAACAGCTGCATCCTGCACTACCACGAGAATGATCAGCCGCTCGCGAGCGGCGATCTGCTGCTGATCGATGCTGGCTGCGAATTCGAGTACTACGCCTCGGATGTCACCCGCACATTTCCCATCAACGGACGCTTCACCCCTGCACAGCGCGCGGTCTACGAGGTGGTGCTGGCGGCCAACCGCGCCGCCATCGCCAGCGTGCGGCCGGGCAATCACTGGAACGCGCCTCACGAGGCGGCGGTGCGTGTGATCACCCAGGGACTCGTGAAGCTCGGACTGCTGAAAGGCCGCGTTCCGGCGCTCATCAAGAGCGGCGCCTACCGGCGCTTCTTCATGCACCGCACCGGTCACTGGCTGGGCCTCGATGTACACGACGTCGGCGACTACAAGGTGGGCGATGAGTGGCGCGTGCTCGAGCCGGGCATGGTGATGACCGTCGAGCCCGGCATCTACCTGCCGGCCGGCGCACGGGGCGTGCCGCGGCGCTTCCGCAACATCGGCATCCGCATCGAAGACGATGTGGTCGTGACCCGCCGCGGAGCGGAAGTGCTCACCGCGCGCGTGCCCAAGGCCCCGGAGCAGATCGAAGCGCTCATGGCGCGCCGCGCCGCGTGACCCATGTGTGCCGCCGGCGCCGGTCCAGCCCGCGAAGTCGACGTCGTCATCGTCGGTGGCGGCATGGTCGGGGCGAGCCTCGCGGCGGCGCTCGCCGGCAGCGGCCGACGCCTGCTCCTGATCGAGAACGCGCCGTTCGGCACCGCCGCGCAGCCGAGCTTCGATGAGCGCACCACTGCGCTCGGCAACGTCAGCCGGCGCATCTTCGAGGGCCTCGCGGTGTGGGACAGCATCGCACCCGAGGCGGCGGCCATCCGCACCATCCACGTGTCGGAAGCCGGTCGCTTCGGCTTCGCGCGGCTCGTCGCCGCGGAGCAGGGCGTCGAGGCCTTCGGCTACGTCGTCGCCAATCGCTGCATCGGTGCCGCGCTCTGGCAGAGGCTGCGCACGGCACCGGACCTCACGCTCGAGGCGCCGGCGCGCGTCGAGGATCTGGCGGTCACCGCCGCTGGTGTTCATCTCACGGTCGTGAACGAGTCGGGTCGCGCCGTGCCGGTGAACGCACGACTGCTGGTAGCGGCCGATGGCGCCAATTCACAGGTTCGCACCGCCGCGGGTATCGGCGCGGACGTCGTGGACTATGACCAGGTGGCGGTGGTGGCCAATGTCGGTGCGGATCGCGCCCACGGGGGCAACGCTTACGAGCGCTTCACGCCCGCCGGGCCACTCGCGGTGCTGCCGCGGCACGACGGCGGGCTCGCCGTGATCTGGGCCTGTCGGCCGCAGCGGGCGCAGGCGTTGCTCGCACTCGGGGAGGATGGGTATCTCGCGCAACTGCAGTCGCAGTTCGGCTGGCGCGCCGGGCGCTTCGTGCGCGCCGGGCCGCGCAGCGCTTACCCCTTGAGGCTCACGCGGGCGACGGCGAGCGTGGCGACGCGCACCGTGCTGATCGGCAACGCCGCGCAGGCGCTGCACCCGGTCGCAGGCCAGGGGTTCAATCTCGGGCTCCGCGATGCCGCGATGCTCGCAGAAGTGATTGCCGGTGCCGCCGGCGACACCGGTGCCCCCGCGGTGCTGCGGCAGTTCGTCGACTGGCGCGCCCGCGATCGTCGCGGCGTGGTGCGCTTCACCGACGGGCTGATCAGGCTGTTCGGCGACTCGCGCCCGGGCGCGGCGCTGTTGCGCAACCTGGGCCTCCTGATGTTCGATCTCACACCCCCGGCCAAGAGCGCACTGGCACGCGTGAGTGCGGGCTTTGGCGGACCGACACCGCGCCTGGCGCGCGGCCTGTCGCTGCCTCGTGTTTGACATCCTCATCGTCGGCGGGGGTCCCGTCGGAGCATGCGCGGGCGCACTGCTCGCCCGCGGCTCGCGTGGAGCGGCCGGACTGTCGGTCGCACTGCTCGAGCCGCGCCCGCCGGGCCGGATCGCGGCTGATGCCCGGCCGGATCCGCGGGTCGTGGCGCTGTCGCGCGCCAGCGAGCGGCTGCTCAAGCGCACCGGGTCATGGGAGCAGATTCCCCCGGCGCGGCTGTCGGCGTACGAGCGTATGCGCATCTGGCACGAGAGCATCCCGCCCTCGAGCCCCGCGGTGCTGGTGTTCGACGCCGCGGACGTCGGTGAGCCGAACCTCGGGTACATCGCCGAGAGCCGCGCGCTGCAGGCGGCACTGCTGGCGGCCTTCGCCGAGTCCGGCGGGCACATCGAGCCGCTACCCTTCACCGCGCTCTCGATAGACGAGGATCACGTGCAGGTGAGCACGCCGCGGGGCAAGCTGACGGCGCGCCTGGTCGTCGGAGCCGATGGGGCGCAATCGGCCGTGCGCGCTGCGGCGGGTCTCGGCATCGAGACGCGCGCCTACGGACAGACGGCCATCATCGCCAGCGTCTCGACCGAACGACCCCACGAGGCCACCGCCTGGCAGCGCTTCATGCGCGATGGCACTCTCGCCTTCCTGCCGCTCGCCGACGGCACCAGCTCGATTGTCTGGTCCGCGGATGAGGCGCGGGCCGCCGATCTGCTCACTCTTGGCGATGCGGCCTTCGCGCAGGAGCTCGATCGCGCTTCCGACCGCGCGCTCGGCGGCACACGGCTCGTGAGCGAGCGGCTGTCGTTCCCGCTGGTCCGGCTCGCCGCGCCGCTCTACGTCGCGCAGCGGGTGGCGCTCATCGGCGATGCCGCGCACGTGGTGCATCCGCTCGCGGGGCAGGGCGTGAATCTCGGGTTGCTGGACGCAGCGGCGCTCGCGCAGCAGGTCGCTTCTGCGGTCGCCGCGCGCGAGGATCCGGGTGCGCTGCGGGTGCTGCGCGCCTACGAGCGCTGGCGCAAGAGCGAGCTCGCCGGCATGGCGCAGGCGATCGATGCCTTCGATCGGTTGCTCGCGCACGGCGCGGGTCCGGTGGCGCGCCTGGCGCAGCGCGGACTGTCCTGGGTGAACCGCAGCCAGGAGCTGCGACGATTCTTCATCTACAGGGCGCTGGGCATGAGCGGTGAGCTGCCGGACGCGGCACGCTGACTGGCGGGTCCGGGGGCGGCGTGGCGGGCGCGCGCGAGCGCGTCGCGAGATACACCCCGAAGGCGGCGGCGGCGACGCCCGCCACCTTCAGCAGCGTCAGCCGGTCGCCCAGCACCGCGTAGTCGATGAGAGCGGTCACCGGGGGCATCAGAAAGAACAGCGCCGCCACCTGGGTCACGGCGCCTCTGCGCAGCAAGACGAAGAACAGCCCGAACGCGGCCATCGAATTGATCCCGATCACCCAACCGAGACTCGCGATGGATGCTCCGGAGCGGTCGAAGCGGAAGCCCTCGTATGCCGCGAACGGCAGCACCAGCGCAGCCGCCACCAGGTGCTGGAGCGCCAGGCCGCTGCGCACGTCCACCTGCGACGCAAAGCGCTTCTGGTAAATCGTGCCGACGCTGATCGCGAGCAGGCCGCACAGCACCGCGATGAGCGCTGCAGGACCCGCGGCCTGTGTCGTGCCGAGCCCCTCGCTCACCGCCAGGGCGACGCCCGTGAAGCCGAATGCGAAGCCGAGCCATTGCCGGGGTTGAACCTTTTCACCGAGGAGAAGACCGAGCACCGCGGTCACGATCGGCATGGTCCCTATCACGAGTGC
>DASQRV010000223.1:0-3553 GCA_035642735.1 Steroidobacteraceae bacterium | reverse complement strand
CGGAACGGCAACTCTTTGAGTTTAAAGGGCTCGAGGTACATGGGTGTTGCCTCGCAATCGATGTTACGGGATGCGAATGCCCACCCTCAAATCCTTGAGCAGCGCCCGGGCCCGGGCGTCACGGGCCGCCGCGCTGCGCTCGACCACCGTGCAATGGCCCATCTTCCGCCCCGGGCGCGGCTGCTTGCCGTAGTCGTGCAGGTGCACGTCGGGGAACGCCAGCAGCCGCCCGCGCGGCGGCATCTCGCCGATGAGGTTGACCATCGCGCTGAAACCGCGGGCGCGGGTCGAGCCGAGCGGCAGGCCGAGAATGGCGCGCAGGTGATTCTCGAACTGGCTGGTGGTTGCCCCTTCGATGGTCCAGTGACCGGAGTTGTGCACGCGCGGGGCCATCTCGTTGGCGATCAGCCGGCCGTCACGCACGAAGAACTCGATGGTGAGAATGCCGCGGTAGCGAAAGTGATCGAGCACGCGCTCGAGGTAGCGCGTCGCGCGGCGCTGCCAACGCGGCGATCCGTAGGGCGCACGGGTGAGCCGCAGGACCCCGGCACCGTGGACGTTGCCGCACAGCGGGTAAACGGCGATCTCACCGCGCAGGCTGCGCGCGCCGATGATCGACACCTCGCACTCGAAGGGCACCCACTCCTCGTACAGGAGCGGCACGTGACCGAGCTCGGTCCAGGCGCGCTCGGCGTCCGCCTCGGTACGAACGACGGCCTGCCCCTTGCCGTCGTAGCCGAGGCGGCGCGTCTTCAGCACACCGGGGACACCGATGACGCGGAGCGCGCGTGCGAGCTCGCGGCGTGAGCCGACCGCGTGCCAGCGGGTCGTCGGAATCCGCAGCCGCTCGAACAGGCGTTTCTCGGCCACCCGATCCTGACCGGTGGCGAGTGCGGAGAGCGGCGGGCAGATGCGCGTGCGGTTACGGCGCGCGATCGCGGCAAGGCCGGCGACCGACACGTTCTCCCAGTCGAAGGTGATGACTTCGCACTGCCGCGCGAGCCGTGCAAGCAAACGGGCGTCGGTGAATGCGCCGTGCAAGAGGGGCGCCACGCGCCCGGCGGGCGCGTCGGCCGCCGGGTCCAGAACGAGGAAGTCGAGTCCGAGCGGATAACCCGCCAAAGCGAGCATGCGGCCGAGCTGGCCGGCGCCCACGATGCCGACCGTCATGTGCGGGGTGGTGTGCGTGGATCGGGGTTGCCGAGCACCGAGGCGGTCTGCCGTTCGCGGAACGACTCGAGCGCCGTGGCGATGCCGGGGTGCTTGCCGGCGAGGATGGCTGCGGCGAAGAGCGCCGCGTTGGCGGCTCCGGCCGTGCCGATCGAGAAGGTCGCGACCGGCACGCCGGCGGGCATCTGTACGATCGACAGCAGCGAGTCGAGCCCGCCGAGCGACTTCGAGTGCACCGGCACCGCGAGCACCGGAAGTGCGGTCTTTGCGGCGGTCATGCCGGGCAGGTGGGCCGCACCCCCGGCACCGGCAATCAAAACCTCGAGTCCGCGCGCGCGGCTGCCCGCGGCGTACTCGAACAGCAGGTCAGGCGTGCGGTGCGCCGAGACAACACGCACCTCGTAGGGGATCGACAGTTGGTCCAGCTGCTCCGCCGCGGTCCGCATCGTCTCCCAGTCGGACGCCGAGCCCATGATGATGCCGACCAGCGGTTTCACGGCGGCATTGTAGCCAACAAAGCGCGCAGGGCGCGAAACAGCTCCCGGGATGCGGCAACCGCGCCACCTCCGCGCTCGCGCTCCGCCCGGGCGGCGCCGACAAGCTGCCGCCATTCGCCTACATCGATCTCGGGGTGCCAGCGGCTGAGCTCGGCGAGCGCCGCTTCGCCCTCGGTCACGAGCCGCTCGCGCCAGTTCTCGATGCGCCGGAAGCGCTCGGTGTCGCGCGCATGGCGCTCGCCGCGGGCGGCGAGTGCGGCGCGGATCGGTTCCGGATCCACCTGACGCATCAGCTTGCCGATGTACTGGCGCTGACGGGCGAGCGCGGCGCGGCTGGCGATGCGGCGCGCCGCGCGCAGCGCCTCGCGCAGCGCCTCCGGGAGCTCGAGGGCCGAGAGCTCGGCATCGGAAAGCCGCACGAGTGCCTCCCCGAGGTCCTGGGCAGCGTGGGCGGCGCGCTTGCGGGCGCTCTTGCTCGGGCGCTCCGTGCCCCCATCATCGCCAGGGTCGTCGTCCGGTCCGGCCGTCACTGTTTCCCCCCGCCGCCGACGTTGCCTGAAGACAGGGTCGCGGTCACTGCTAGAATTTAAGCTCAAAGATGGACCCGAGCCCAACAAGCCATTCAAAGCCGAAGCCGGCCGGGGATCCCGCGATCCCGCCCCTCGCCGATGTGGTCACCCTCGCGCTCGAGGAGGCGCGGCGCGCGGGCGCCAGCCAGTGCGAGGCAGACGTCTCGGTGAGCCAGGGCCTCTCGGTGAGCGTGCGACTCGGGGAGGTCGACACGGTCGAATATCAGCGCGACCGGGGCCTGGGGGTTACGGTGTATTTCGGGCGTCGCAAAGGCGCGGCGAGCACCGCGGACCTCACGGCTGCCGCGGTGCGGGAGACAGTCGCCAAGGCGAGTGCCATCGCGCGCTACACGGCGGAAGATCCGTACGCCGGACTGGTCGAGCCCGATGCGCTCGCGCGTGAGATCCCCGATCTCGACCTCGACCACCCCTGGGACATCACCCCCGAGGAGGCCATCGAGCTGGCGCGCAGCTGCGAGGCGCAGGGTCTCGCGGTCGATGCGCGGGTCAGCAACTCCGAGGGTGCGGGCGTCGGCTCCCAGCGCCACACCGGCGTCTACGGCAACTCGCTCGGTTTTCTCGCCGGCTACTCCTCCACCAGCCACTCGACGAGCTGCACGCTCATCGCGCAGGCGGGCGGTGACATGCAGCGTGACTACTGGTGGAGCATCGCGCGCAATCCGGCCGAGCTCGAGGCCGCCGCCAGCATCGGCCGTATTGCCGGGGAGCGCGCGCTCGCGCGCCTCGGCGCGCAGCGCCTCACGACGCGCCGCGCTCCCGTGGCGTACTCTCCCGAGATGGCGCGGGGGCTCATCCGGCACTTCATCGGCGCCATCAGCGGCCCGAGTCAGTACCGCAAGTCCTCTTTCCTGCTGAATGCCGCCGGCGAGCAGGTCTTCCCGCAGTTCATCAGCATGCAGGAGCGACCGCACATCCCACGGGGGCTGGCGAGCAGCCCCTTCGACCAGGAGGGTGTCGCCACGCATGACCGCGAGCTGGTGCGCGCCGGAGTGCTCGAGGGCTATGTGCTCGGCAGCTATTCCGCGCGGCGGCTGGGGCTGAAGACCACCGCCAACGCCGGCGGGATTCACAACCTGCTGGTGAGCACCGCGCAGGGTGGCCTCGACCGGGAGGCGTTGCTCGCGCGCCTTGGCACGGGACTGCTGGTGACCGAGCTCATGGGACAGGGTGTCAACGGTGTGACCGGCGACTACTCGCGCGGTGCCAGCGGTTTCTGGGTGGAAAACGGACGCCTCGCCTATCCGGTGCACGAGATCACGATCGCCGGGAACCTCAAGGCGATGTATCGCGACATCG
>DASQRV010000222.1:0-5278 GCA_035642735.1 Steroidobacteraceae bacterium | reverse complement strand
ATACATGGTACCGGTTCGACCCAGTTCGAGGGTCCCGGTGGGCCGTGAGGTCGGACCACGCGCGGGACCTGGAGCGAGGGCTTCGCGCTTTATTATCGATAAATATATCGTAAGATATATCCGTAGACATAGTGGCAGGAGAAGCTCTTATGCACGGTCATTTCTGCGACGAAGGTACCGGGCGGTCCCGGGGCGCGGCGATGCGCAAGTACTTCATGGGCGGGTACGGACGTCGTTTTGGGGCTTTTGCAGGCGGCTTTGCCGATGCCATGGGCATGGGGGGGCGGGCATTTCGCGCCGGGCGTCGCCTGGCAGCGGGCGACTTGCAGCTGGTACTCCTCGCCCTCCTCGCGGATCGTGCGAGTCACGGTTACGAGCTCATCAAGGCCCTCGAGGAGCGCTCCGGAGGCTTCTACAGCCCAAGCCCCGGCATGATCTACCCGGCACTCACCTGGCTCGAGGAGGTGGGCTATGCGAGCGTGACCGCGGAAGGCGCGAAGAAGCTCTACAGCATCACTGACGCCGGACGTGCGTATCTCGAGGAGAACCGCGAGGCGGCACAAGCCATGCTCGGGCAGCTGGATTTCATACGCCGCAAGATGGGCCGCGTGCGTGAGATCTTCGGTGGCTTCGATGAGGACGATGAGTCCGATCCGCAGGGGGTCGGGGCGGCCCGGCGCGAGCTGCGGCAGGCGCTGCGCGAGAAGCGTGGCGCGCCCGTCGACGAGAAGCTGCGCGTCGCACAGATCCTGCGCGATGCGGCGGCGCAAATCCGGCGCAAGAGCTGAAACGACATTGCGATGAGTCTCAACGGTATATCAACATGTTGATATCGGTCGTGAGCCGGTGTGTGGCCTTGATGCTGCGCAGCGGGGAATCCGGTGGTACTCGCGCTCAGGCGCTGGAGCCCGCGCCGGCGGTGACCGCGTCGTAGACGAGCCTTGCGGCAGCTATGTCCTCGACCGCAAGGCCGAGCGATTTGAAGACAGTGGTCGCCTCGCGCGGTACGTGCCGAGTGCCCGCGAATACCTCGCCGGCTTCGGCAAAGATCGGGGCCTGCGAGAGAATGACGTCCCCGGACTCCTGCAGCGCCGCCTCCCGTGAGTCCACGATCAGGATGCTACCCTTCATGGCGGCGTCATCGAGCTCGCGCCAGCTCGGGAGGCACGCCCCCACCGCATTGACGTGCGCGCCGCGCTTGAGCCATTCGCCGCGCAGCACGGGCTCCTGCGAGTGGGTCGCGGTCACGATCACATCGGCGTCGCGCACCGCTGCCTCCGCATCCATGGCCCGCGCGCCGTGGCGGGAGGCGAACTCTCGCGCATGGTCCGGGTTGCGGCTCCACACCCGGACCTCCTCGAAGCGGCCGACGTGACGCAATGCCTCGAGATGCGCCTGTCCCTGCACGCCGCTGCCGAGCAGCGCCAGCACACGCGCACCGGGCGGGGCGAGAAGACGGGTGACGGCCGCGGAAACCGCCGCGGTGCGCATCTCGGTGATGCGGCGCCCGTCGAGGCAGGCGAGCGGGTGGCCCGTCTCGCTCTCGAAGAGCATGATCGTCGCCAGGTGGGTGGGGAGTCCCACGGCGGCGTTCTTCGGATAGAAGCATACGAGCTTCGCCCCCAGGCTCCCGCTCATCACGGCGGGCATCACACCGAGGTAGCGCTGCCCGGGTTCGACCGGGATCACGTTGCGGACCGGCTGCGTGACTTCACCGGACGAAAAAGCGGTTAGCGCCAGCTCCATCGCGGGAATCAGGCGTTCGTACGTCAGTACGCGGGCGATCTCCGCGTCATCGAGCGTGCGGACCATGCGGGCTTCGCGAGCTGCGGGGCGATGTCCGTCCCGAGGCCTAGAGTAGCCGAACGCGTCTTTCTGGCGCATGTCGCCGCGAACTCCCGTTCGCGCCCCGGGCTCGTCTAATCTAGAATGCGCAGCTTGTCCGGCAGGCACAGCCGTCGTCTGCCCGTGTTTCTCCCACAGCTCGAGGACTCGCACCATGGCGCGTGGCATCAACAAGGTCATTCTCATCGGCAATCTCGGCGCGGATCCGGAGACGCGCGCCATGCCCTCGGGCACGACGGTGGCCAACCTGCGCGTCGCGACCAGCGAGAGCTGGCGCGATAAACAGACCGGAGAGCAGCAGGAGCGCACCGAGTGGCACCGCGTCGCGCTCTTCGGCCGCCTGGCGGAGATCGCGGGCGAATATCTGCGCAAGGGCTCGCAGGTCTACATCGAAGGGAGCCTGCGCACGCGCAAGTGGCAGGACAAGCAGGGCAATGAGCGCTACTCGACCGAGATCGTCGGCAACGAGCTGCAGATGCTCGGCGGCCGCTCCGGTGCCGCGGCCGGATCCCCCGCGGGCGCGGCCGTCGCGGCGGGAGCCGCGCCGGCCTACTCCGAGGAGTCCGGCGGCGGCGGCGGGAGCTCACGCCGCGAGGAGTTCGACGACGATATTCCGTTTTGAATCACAGCCGATAACCTGCTCGCGCGCACGCCGATTTCGGGCCGATGACAGCCGGCGCTTCGCGCTCAAGTGATTGGTACGACTGGACTTTTTTGACCAGTCACGCCCGTCTCGCATTATGACCCTCGCGGCCCGCGGCGGACCCGTACCCGGTCCCGCTGGGGTAGAATTTCAGGTCCCAGATGCCCGCCCGCTACTTCATCAAGACCTTCGGCTGCCAGATGAACGAGTACGACTCCGCCCGGATGGCGGACGTACTGCGCACGGCCGCTCAGATGACCCCGACCGATGATCCGCAGCAGGCGGACCTGCTGGTGATGAATACCTGCTCGGTGCGCGAGAAAGCGCAGGAGAAGGTGTTCTCGCTCCTCGGCGAATGGCGTCGCGTGAAGGAGCAGCGTCCCGGGGTGATCATCGCGGTGGGCGGCTGCGTCGCGAGCCAGGAGGGCGAAGGCATCACCGACCGGGCGCCGTTCGTTGACCTGGTGTTCGGGCCGCAGACGCTGCACCGCCTGGCGGAGATGATCGGTGAGCGGCGGCGCACGGGCCGTGCCGTCATCGACGTGAGCTTCCCGGAAATCGAGAAATTCGATTGCCTGCCGGCACCGCGCGCCGATGGCGCACGCGCCTACGTCTCCGTGATGGAAGGCTGCAGCAAGTACTGCAGCTTCTGCATCGTGCCGTACACGCGCGGGGAGGAGGTGAGCCGCTCGTTCGACTCGGTGCTCGAGGAGGTCCGGCAGCTCGCCGCGCAGGGGGTCGCGGAAGTGACGCTGCTCGGGCAGAACGTCAACGCCTACCGGGGTGCCATGGCGGACGGCGCACGCGTCGATCTGGCCACGGTGATTCATCACGTCGCGCGCCTCCCCGGAATCGAGCGGATCCGCTTCACCACCTCGCACCCGCTCGAATTCAACGACAGCCTCATCGAGGCCTTCGCCAGCGTCCCGAAGCTTGCCAACCATCTGCATCTGGCCGTTCAGAGCGGCTCGGATCGGGTGCTGGCTCTGATGAAGCGCGGCTACACGGCGCTCGAATTCAAGAACCGGGTGCGGCGCCTGCGGCAGGTGCGGCCGGACATCTCGATCTCCTCCGATTTCATCGTCGGCTTCCCCGGCGAGACCGAGCGTGATTTCACTGCCACGCTCGCCCTCGTGCGCGAAGTGGGCTTCGACCAGTCGTTCAGCTTCATCTACAGCCGCCGACCGGGGACGCCGGCCGCCGCGCTTGCCGACGAAGTCGAGCCCGCCGTCAAACAGGAACGGCTGGCCCGGTTGCAGACGCAACTCGAGGTGCAGGCGCGCGCCATCAGCGAGTCGATGGTGGGGACCTGCCAGCGGGTTCTGGTCGAGCGCCCCGCCAGGCGGGACGCGCACGAGCTTGCCGGCCGCACGGCCAATAATCGCTGGGTGAACTTCGCAGGTCCCGCGCAGCTCATCGGACGCTTCGTCGACGTGACCGTCACGGCGGCGCGCGCCCACAGCCTGCGCGGGCGCCTCGCTGATGTGCGCGCCGAGCGCCAGGCGCCGCGGCTTGCCGCGGCCGGCAGCTGAGACAGTGGCCGCTCCCGCATCCGAGCCGCGACGCGAATTCGAGCTCGGCCCCTCCGACAACACGCGCCTCGCGAACCTCTGCGGGCCGCTCGATGAGAATCTGCGCCTGCTCGAGACCCGGCTGGATGTTCGCATCCACCGCCGCGGCGACACCTTCAGGGTGAGCGGCGCGCAGGCGTTGGCCGCCGAGAGCCTGCTGCGCGAGCTGTTCGCGCTCACGCAGAGCGAGGACATCACTCCCGAGCGCGTGCACCTGGCGTTGCGCGAGCGCGAGTCGGGACCTCCGGCAGAGGAGGACGAGCGCGAGCACGGCGTGCGCGTGCCGCGCGGCGGTATCCGCGCCCGCGGCGCGCACCAGCGCGACTATCTCGAGCACATCCGCACGCGCGATCTCACTTTCGGGATCGGGCCGGCGGGCACCGGCAAGACCTACCTCGCGGTCGCCTGCGCGGTCGAGGCGCTGCAGGCCGATCGCGTGCGGCGGCTGATCCTGGTGCGCCCGGCAGTGGAAGCCGGTGAGCGGCTGGGGTTCCTCCCCGGGGACCTGACGCAGAAAGTCGATCCGTACCTGCGGCCGATGTACGACGCGCTCTACGAGATGATGGGCTTCGATCGGGTCGCACGCTTCATGGAGCGCAACGTCATCGAGGTGGCGCCGCTCGCTTTCATGCGCGGCCGATCACTGAATGACTCCTTCATCATCCTCGATGAGGCCCAGAACACCACCATCGAGCAGATGAAGATGTTCCTCACCCGCATCGGCTTCGGCTCGAAGGCGGTGGTCACGGGCGATGTCACCCAGACCGACCTCCCGGCCGGCAAGCAGTCGGGCCTGTCCCACGTGATCGACGTGCTGCGCGCCGTGGAAGGGGTGGCCTTCACCTTTTTCGACGCCCACGACGTCGTGCGGCACCCGCTGGTGCAGCGCATCGTGCAGGCGTACGAGTCGCGCGGGGGTGGGAGGTGAGCGGCGTGCTCCTCACGCTGCAGCGGCGCGCGCGCGGCTGGTCCCCGACACGGCGCGATCTCGAGCAGTGGGCGAGTGCCGCGCTCGGTCGCCGCGGCGCGGGCCGCGAGCTCGGTGTCTGCACGGTGGGTGAGGCGGAGAGCGCGCGGCTGAACGCCCGCTTCCGCGGGCGGGACAAGCCGACGAACGTGCTGTCTTTCGCCGCGGCGCGACTGCCGGCCGCGGCGGCGGGCGCCCCGCCGCCGCTCGGGGAGCTGGTGATCTGCCCGCGCGTGCTCGAACTCGAGGCGC
>DASQRV010000221.1:0-8115 GCA_035642735.1 Steroidobacteraceae bacterium | reverse complement strand
GCGGTGGCACAGGCATGGTTTGCAACGGCTTCAAGGGCGGCATCGGCACCTCCTCACGCAAGCTCGCCGACAAGGACGGCGGCTACCTGGTCGGAGTACTGGTCCAGTGCAATTACGGCCGGCGGCAGAACCTGCGCATCGCCGGGATTCCGGTCGGCCGCGAGATCGAAAGCGAAGATCCCTATGCGTGGCTGCCCTCCGAGGCGGCCGAGCTCGGCTCGATCATCGTGGTCGTGGCGACCAACGCACCGCTCCTCCCGCACCAGTTGAAGCGCATCGCGCGGCGCGTGCCACTCGGCATCGGCCGCATCGGCAGCATCGCCAGCAACGGCTCGGGCGACATCTTCATCGCCTTCTCGACCGCCAACCCCGGCGCCAGCGACGTCGGCCACCTCGTCGATCTGAAAATGGTGCCCAATCTCTCGCTCGACCCGCTGTTCGCGGCAACCGTCCAGGCCACCGAGGAGGCGATCGTCAACGCCATGGTCGCGGCAACCGACATGACCGGGATCAACGGTCACCACGTGCGCGCGCTGCCGCACGACGAGCTGCGCGCGGTGCTGGCGAAGTACAACCGCCTCACGCCCTGATCCCGAGTCGGCTCGTGCACATGCCCCCGCCTGGCATATCAACATGTTGATATAAGCGAGTGCCTCGCCGCTCATGGCGCGGCGAGAATCGCCCGCCAGTTGATGATGGCGTTCCACAGCATGCGTTGATCGCCGCGGTTCAGGTCGCGGTGCAGCGGGTTGAAATTGAAGGTGATCACGTGGCCCTTGCCGACCGGCATGTCGAGGATCGCGGCACGGCCGATGAGATTCTCCTCGCCCCACGCCTGGCCGCTCACGACGAACGGCGCCCCGTCCCGGTCGCCCCACTCGAGCACGATACCGCTGCGGTCGATCGGCCCATCGAGGCAAACCGTGCAGTACGCCATGCGCAGCCAGCGCCGCGGAATCGAATAGAGCGCGAAGTTCTGCCGGAACACCCAGGTGCGCGGCCCGTAGCCGTAGGCGATCGGGTGCTCGGGCCGCGCGAAGGAGACGCGCACGTGCGCGCCCGGGGTGCGCGTCACCGCGATCTGTGACGCCGCGGCCGCGGCCGCACCACCGCCTTGTGTGCTGCGCGGCACGCCGCCCGCCTCGCGCCGTACACCCCGCACGAGCCCGCCTTCGAGCGGCAGCATCGAGCCGTTGCCGAGGGTGATGAGGAGTCCGCCGGCGTCGATGAACTTCTGCAGCTCGGCGAGCCCCGCGTAACCGATGCCACCGGTGATGTCATCGGATGCGGCCGGATTCCCGAAGCTCGGCGTGCTCGCCGTTTTCCTGAAGGGCATCGGGCCCCACGACTTGTAGAGGCCCTCGATCTGCTCGGCGAGCTCGAGATCGACGTGCGGGTAGAGGAGCACGTCGTACTTGTCGCGCAGCTTGCCGGCCCGGATGTCCTCATCGCGCACGTACACATACGGAATGTGACGCTGGTCGAGCGAGTAGCGCGTCCAGCCGGCCGTGTCGGTGTCCGCCCACGGTATCCAGACACCGAGTCGCGGCACGGGCGCCTCGTGCCGCGCCACCTGCGGCACGGCGGCGGTGCTCGCAAAGTCCAGGCCGAGCCGTGTCGCCGCGTCGCGCACCGCCACCACGAGTCCCGACTGCGGCGTGAGGATCCAGGAGCCCGCCGGGTACTCGGTGCCGTCCGCGTTGAAGGCGCGCTCGGCGATCGCCACGCGGAAGCCGCGCAGCGCCCAGCGCGCTTCGAGAAGCCCTTCCTGTCCGCTGTCCTTCAGCAGGAACACGGGACCGGCGCCCGATGCCGCGCCGGCGACGTGCGGCGCTTCAGTCAGCGGGGCGAGCGGCGCGCTGCGCACCTGCGGGTCGGCGGTCGCGATCACCGCGAGGTGGTAATGCGCGGGGAAGGACCAGGAGATGTCGTCATAGGCTTCGGGCGCGTCCTTGGGAAAATTCTGCGGAGTCAGCAGGTCGACGGCGTAATCGCGGTAGGGCTGATCGAGCCGGACGACGTAGGTCCCCGCAGGCCAGGTGCCTTCCTTCAGGGTGAGTGCGGAGGTCGCCCGTTGCACTTCGACCCCGAGCGCGATGAGCCGGTCGACGAGCTGCGCGACGCGGGTCGGATCGCCCTGCCCCGCGGGAATCACGAACCCGAAGGGCGCTTCGTCGAGTCCCTTCCGGTAGGAATGCAGGCCCTTCAGGTAGTAGTTACGCAGCAGCGTCTTCGCCTGCTGCGCGGTGCTATCGAGCGCGGCCAGCATGGCCGTCTCGTTGTAGTTGACGTTGTCGCGCGCCGACCAGAGGAAGGACGCCACCGGCGGCGCCGGCAGCGGCCGGTACCACTCGACGCTCGTGTTGGCATCGGGCTGCTCGGAGCGCATGGTCTCGGCGCTGCCGTTGCCAAAGGTCTCGTAGCCGCGGCCATCGGCGTTGTGGTTGGTGCCGATGGCATCGAGATAGAGGTGTGCCCAGTCATCGCCGAAGTTCCAGGTCCACACCCCCGGCATGCCGAAGCCCGTGAGCGTCTGCACCTCGTGGAAGGAGAAGGCGAGCCGCTCGGCGTAGGTGAGCGGATCGACGTGCTCGTTTATGGGGTTGGTGCCATTCCAGGTGAGGAGCATGGCGATGCTTTCGTGCAGGTCATGGATCACCTGCGGGTGCCAGTCGAACATCATGCGGAACACGGCCTTGGTGGTCGCGTGGACCATCTGGTGGGCATCGCGGTTGATGTCGACGAAGGCGTAGTGAGACCAGTAGGGCGGCGCCTGGCGCGGCAGCGTCGCCTGGTCGGTCTTGCCCTTCAGGTACCTGTAGAACCACTCGACCTGCTTGTCGCGGCCGTCGGGATTGGAGGCTGGATTGATGAGCACGACGACGTTCTCGCGGATGCGGCGGATCATCGGCTGCTCGGACACGGCGAGCCGATAGGCGAGCTCGAGCACCGACTCGGTGGAGCCGCTCTCATCCGAGTGGAGCCCGGCGTTGAAGTAGTAGATCGGACGGGCGCTCGACACGAGCTGCTCGGCGGCCGCGGCATCGGTGCGGCGCGGATCGGCGAGCGCCGCGGTCGCGGCCTTGAGGCGATCGAGGTCGCGGATGCCGGCCTCGTCTGCGATGGCGAGCAGCAGGATGTCGCGGCCCTCCTCCGAGCGCCCGATGGTGAAGAGGCGCACCCGGGGGGACGAGGCGGCGAGCGCGCGGCAGTAGGCATAGGCGGTGGTGGTATTCACGAGCTCGCCCGGGGCGCCGGGGATGCGATGCAGGAAGCTGCGCGGCGAGACCGCGCCGTTCGAGGCGGGTAGATACGCGACCCACGGCGAGAGAAACCGCGTCTCGGTCGTCGCCTTCGCGATCTCCTCCACCGAGCCTGCTTCCGGGGTGTCCGGCGCGAACGACTGCGCGCACGCGAGGTGGGGCAGCGAGCAGATGAGGGCGAGCAGACCGAGCGGTGCGTAACGCATGAGGTGTCCCCGTCGAGGCTGCGGCGTTCTTCATTTGGCAACCCACGCAATCGTACGATATTGAGCAAGCGCTCAACTATGGGCAGACTCGGTGCCATGGCGCGCAATCCCCGCTACGACGTGCTGTTCGAGCCGGTGCGGATCGGGCCGGTCACTGCCCGCAACCGCTTCTACGCCGTGCCGCACGCGGCCGGCATGACCAACGCCATGCCGCACATGCGCGCCGCGTTCCGCGGCATGAAGGCCGAGGGCGGCTGGGGGGTGGTGTGCACCGGCTACGTGTCGATCGACCCGGGCTCGGACGACTCCCCGCTGCCTTTCGCCACACTCTGGGACGATGAGGACGTGCGCTCCCATGCGCTCATGACCGAAGCCGTCCACCGCCACGGCGCGCTCGCCGGGATTGAGCTCTGGCACGGCGGCGGGTCGGTCATGAACCGCACGAGCCGCCTGCCGACGATGTCGCCGTCGGGTACCTCGTGGATGGCGACGCACGTCAACTTCATGGGCCACCAGCGGCCGCGCGTCATGGACGCGCAGGACATCCGGGCGCTCCTCGCAGCCCAGGCGGCGGCGGCCCGCCGCGCGCGCCAGGCGGGCTTCGACATCGTCTACGTCTACGCCGGCATGGGCTACCTGCCGTACGAGTTCCTGCTGCCGGAGTGGAACTTCCGCACCGACGCCTACGGCGGCAGCGTCGCGAACCGCGTGCGCATCGTGCGCGAGCTCCTCGAGGTGACGCACGAGGCGGTCGGCGGCAAGTGCGCGGTGGCGCTGCGCATCAGTCTCGAGGAGCTGCGCGCCCGGCCGAGCGAGAGTGCGCCCTCCGAGGCGCACGAGGTGGTGGCACTCCTCGCCGAGCTCCCCGATCTCTGGGACGTGAAGATGGATTCCTCGCCCACCGACTGCCCGCCCTCGCGCTTTGCACCCGAGGGCAGCCACGAGCCGACCATCGACTTCGTGAAGAAAGTGACACGCAGGCCCGTCGTCGGCGTCGGCCGCTTCACCTCGCCCGATACCATGGTCGGTCAGATCCGCCGTGGTGTGCTCGATCTGATTGGCGCGGCGCGCCCCTCGATCGCGGATCCCTTCCTGCCGATGAAGATCGACAGCGGCCGCGAGCAGGACATCCGCGAGTGCATCGGCTGCAACATCTGCATCTCGAGCTGGCACGACGGCGTGCCGGTCCGCTGTACGCAGAACCCGACCGCGGGAGAGGAATGGCGCCGCGGCTGGCATCCCGAGCGCATCGCGTCCGCGGCGAGCGCGGCGTCCGTCCTCATCGTCGGTGGCGGACCCGCGGGTCTCGAGTGTGCGCTGTCCCTCGGCCGGCGCGGCTACGAGGTGACCGTCGCGGAGGGCACGGATGAGATCGGTGGCCGCCTGCGCTTCGAGACGCGTCTGCCGGGACTTGCGGCCTGGGGACGGGTGCTCGACTGGCGACGCGGGCAGCTCGAGCGGCTCACGAACGTGAGCGTGTATCGGGGCAACCACCTCTCCGCCGCCGACATCCTCGAGCTCGGGCCGACACACGTCGTGGTCGCCACCGGCGCGCGCTGGGCACGCCTGCTCTACTCGCCGCTCGAGATCCCGGTGGGCGAGATGTCGGGGCCCGGGGTATACACTCCCGATGACATCGCTGCCGGGACTCAGGTGGCGAGCCCGGTCGTCGTCTATGACTTCGACAGCTACTACATGGGCAGTGCGCTGGCCGAGCACCTCGCGAAAAGCGGAAACGCGGTGAGCTACGTCACGCCCGCCGGTCACGCCTCGGCGTGGGGCATCATGAGCAACGAGCAGCCGCAGGTTCACCGCGCACTCGCCGCAGCGGGCGTCGCGCTGCACACCCTCTCGCGCGTGACCGCCTTCGCGAACGGCGCCGTCACCCTCGCCAGCCAGTTCACCCATGCCGAGACGCGGCTTCCCTGCGCATCACTCGTGATCGTCGGCACCCGCTTCGCGAACGACACGCTGTTTGCTGCGCTGATGGCGCAGCAATCCGCCTGCGACGACGCGGGTATCCGCTCGATCACCCGCATCGGCGATGCGCTCGCCCCCGGGGCCATCGTGCACGCGGTCTACAGCGGCCATCGCTACGCCGAGGAGCTCGACGCCGGGCCCGACGCCGTGCGCTACCGCCGCGATGCTCCGCTTCCGAGGCACTCGTGAGCGAGGTCGATGCAACGTGAGGGGCGAGTCCCCGCCTGAGCTTCCCGTTCGATCTCCGCCGCGCGTGCGCGTGCGCTGGTGGATCTTCCTCTACCTCTTCGGCTTCGGCTTCGTCGCCTATTTCCAGCAGCGCGGCATCACGGTCGCGAGCTACCAGATGATGCCGCAGCTTCACATGACGCAGGAGCAGATCGGCTGGCTGTTGTGGTGGATGCTGCTCGGCTACACGGCGCTGCAGTTCCCGGGCGGGGTCATCGGTCAGCGTGTCGGCGCGCGGCGCATGTTGGTGATCATCAGCCTTCTGGCGTTCGCGGCCACCCTCGGCACGCCGCTGCTGCCGTTGCTCCTCACGGGCAGCGCGCTCGTCGTGGCGCTGCTCGCCGCGCAGCTGCTGCTCGGCGCCTCGCAGGGGCCGATCTTCCCGGTCTCCACCGGGGTCTTCGAGACCTGGTTCCCCGCGCGGCAGTGGCCGCTCGTGCAGGGCTTGCAGAGCATGGGTCTCCAGCTCGGCGCGGCCCTCACCCCGCCACTCATCGCCTCGCTCATGTCGAGTTTCGGCTGGCAGCGGGCGCTCGCCTGGAGCTCGCTTCCCGTACTCGCGCTGATCGGCGGGTGGGCCTGGTATGGGCGCAACACTCCCGCCGAGCATCCGGCGGTCACGCCGGCCGAGCTCGCCGAGCTCGGACCGCAGGCCGCGGAGCGCGTCGATCAGGCGATCTCGTGGCGACGCGTCTGGGAGCTGATGAGAAACCGCGACGTCCTCGCGCTCACCGCCTCCTACATCTGCATGAACTACGTGTTCTACCTCCTCGCCAACTGGTCATTTCTTTACCTGGTGCAGGAGCGGCACTTCACCGTGCTCGAGGGTGGTTGGCTCGCCAGCACCCCGCCGCTCGCCGCAGCGATCGGTGCCGGGGCCGGCGGTCAGCTCGCCAGCGTGTTCGGCGAGCGCTATGGCGTGCGAACCGGGCTGCGGATCATCCCGCTCGTGTCGCTCCCCGCGGCCGGCCTGCTGCAATTTGCGGCCGTGGACGCCGCCAATCCCTATCTCGCAGTGGTGGCGCTGGCGCTGTGCTTCGCCGCCGTCGAGCTCAACGAGGGTCCCTACTGGGCGGCCATCATGCACGTCGGACGCTCCGATTCGATGGCGGCCGGCGGGCTGCTCAACACCGGTGGCAACCTGGGCGGGCTCATCTGCACTCCGATCGTCGCCTACCTGTCCGGCCACCAGGCGTGGACGCCGGCCTTCCTGATCGGTACCGGCTTCGCCGCGGTCGCCGCAGCTTTATGGCTGGTGGTCGATCCGACCCGCGCCGCCATCCCGGGCGACGCCGCGCGCGCAAGCGTCGCGGCGGCGAACGGCTGACGCACTACGATGCAGGCGTCTCCGCCGCGATCACCTTGCCGGCGAGCGTGCCGCGCACACTGACGCGTGCACCGCTTTCGCCTCCGGGCCAGGTCAGCTCGAGCTCGCCACCCGCGTCCGGCGTCTGAACCCTGAGGTCCGCCCGCCCGCCACCGCCCTTCTCCGCCAGGTCGATGGTTCCTGAGATGGCGAGGTCTTCCGTCCAGCGCACCTCGTGCAGCGTGAGCCGATGGCCGCCATCCCGTTTTTCGACGGTGAACGCGCCACCGCGCAGGCCGACCCCGCGCTCGGCCGCGTTCTCCTTTGCACGCGTGATGACATCCGCGCAAGTCAGGAGTGCCGCGCTCACGAGCCGTAATGCCTCCTCTCCGGCCTCATGGCCGGGGAGAGCCGGCGCGGGGTCGAGCTCGTGCAGGCGGCGGGCAAAGCGCGGCACGAGCGGCACCGGAGATATCGCGCCCGCGCAGCGATCATCGCCGGCGTCGAGCTGCGACATGAAGCGCCGCACGAGGGTCGCCGCGCACCCGCTGCGCGCGTGGGGCAGCGCGTTGACGTGAAAGCTGTTGGCCACGACGATGTGGCGCGCGTGCGGAAAGCGCGCCGCGGCCGCCTCCCCGTCCGCAGCGCTCGTCATGTTGTCGAGCTCGCCTGAGACGACGAGCACCGGGACGGGCGGGTAGCGCACACCCTCGAAGGTGAGCGGCTTGGCCGCCGGCGCCAGGGCCGGCCAGTTCACGCATTCGTCGATGAAGGTGTAGTCGAGCGGCATGCGGCGGTATTCGTCGATGGTGAAGGGGGCGTAGGTGCCAGGCGCACTCTCTTTGCGGGCGGCAATGATGCGGTCGCGCTCGGCGACGCGCTGCGAGGGCGGCAGGTGCATGTCGAAGATGTGCGGCGGATCCTGACAGGATACGGCCGCCGCGAGGCCCTCGCTGAATTCCTCCGGCGCCTGGGTCGGATCCCGCGAATCGACGCTGCCGAGTGTCTCCGCCATGAGCCGCAGGAGCGGCAGCCGGTCACCGCTGCTGAAGGCACGCGCCGCCGCATCGAGCTCGCGGACGCTCGCATAGGCGGGTGAGCCGGCGAACATGACGATGGCGAGAGCGCTGGC
>DASQRV010000220.1:0-3815 GCA_035642735.1 Steroidobacteraceae bacterium | reverse complement strand
GCTCGGGCAGAGCAGCCTGGACCTCTCTTAGCCCTTGCTCCGCGGCCGTGGCGGCGTCTGCGGGGGCGACGGCGGTGGCAGCGGCTGGCTCGGCGGGACCGCCGGTGTCAGGGATTCCGGAGTCGCGACCGCGGGCGAGGTGGGCACCGTGAGCGTCAGCCAGTTGTTGAGCTCAGTGAGTTGCGTCCGATCGAGGTTGCCGGCGGCGAGTCGCAGCTGCAGCACGCTCACGATGTAATCGTAGCGCGCGCTGGCGTAATTGGTCTGCGCCTGGACCAGCAGCCGCCGCGCGTTGAGAACGTCGACCGAGGTGCGCGTGCCGACTTCGTAGCCCGCCTCGGTTGCCTTGAGCGAGGTCTGGTTGGACTCGACCGCCTGGCGCAGCGCCTGCACCCGCGCGATGCCGCTGATCACGCCGAGGTAGGCATCGCGGGCCTGCCGCTCGGTGGCACGCGAGCTCTGCACGACGCCTTCCTTGGCCGCGATCCACTGGTACTGAGCCTGGCGCACCTTGGACTGCGTGAAGCCGCCGCTGTAGATCGGCAAGGTGAACTGCAGACCGATCTGGCGATCGTTGACCTTGCTGTCGACGTTGGAAAAGGGCGTGCCGTTGAAGACCTGGTCGGAGCTGGTGTAGTCCCAGGAGCGGCCTGCTACCAGATCCAGGGTCGGCAGGTGCCCGCCCTGGGCTACCCGGACGTTTTCCCGGGCAATATCCGCCTGCAGCCGGCTGGAGATGAGCGTCAGGTTCTGCTCGAGCGAGATGTTGACCCAGCGGTCCTGGTCGGCAGGCTCTGGGTTGTTGAGCGGCATGTCGGGCCCGGGCTTGGCGAGCGCGTCGTACTTCTGTCCGGTGATCTCCTGCAGCTGATCCTCGCTGGTGGCGAGGGTGCGCTTGTCCGCGATCACGGTGGACGCGGCACTGTCGCGTGCCGCCTTGGCGTCCTCCACGTCCGTGATGGCGATCAGCCCGACCTCGAAGCGCTTGTTGGCCTGATCGAGCTGGCGTGAGATCGCCTCGAGGGCGGTCTGATCCGCTTGCAGCGTGTCGTACGCGGTGAGCACGTTGAAGTAGGCTTGCGACACCCGCAGGATCAGCTGCTGCTCCGCTGCGGCGTAATTGGCCTCTGCCTGTGCCACCTCCTTACTCGCCGCCTTGAGCGCCATCCAGTTGGACCACGAGAACACGTTCTGGCGCAGATTCAGGGACCACTGCTGGATGGTGTTGTTGATCTCGTCGGCGGTGCGCGCCACCACCAGCTGCGGTTGAGAACCGGGGGTAGCGCCAGCTACCTCGAAGATCTGGCTTTGAAACCCGGAGGAGCGCTCGCGCGTAATGCCGGCGGTGCCGTTCAGCTGCGGCAGCAGCGCCGCCAGCGCCTGCGGCTTGGACTCGCGCGCCGCGAGGCGGTTGGCATCCGCCTGCCGGATGACCGGGTCATTGTGGACGGCGTCCTCGAATACGCCGATCAGGTCCTTGGCGGGCGCGGCGGTCGGCAGCGCCAGCAATGCGAGGGCAATGGTCGCGGCGCGATTCATGGCATTTCCCTTCGGTCAGTGAGCCCCGGGGGACCCCCGGGACGTCAGAACGTGAATTCCGCCGGTCGCGCCGCGTTCACCAGCGGATCGATGACGGTCTCGAACAGGCTCCGGGTGGTCACGGAGTCCTCGGAGGTGCGTGTCACCAGCCGGGCATCCATCACCGGGGCCGCGCCAACTACCACGAACAAACGACCGCCGACGGTCAGCATGCGCTCGAAGCGCGCATCGTAGACCGGGAGCGATGCGGTGAGGGCGATCACGGCGTAGCGCGCGCCACTATCGCCCTGCATGGCGTCGGCGTCCACCACCTCGACATCGCCCAGGCCGGAGAGCGCCAGGTTGCGGCGCGCGATCCCCGCCAGCTCGGGGAATATCTCCAGCGAGCGCACCTGCGTCGCCATCGCCCGCAGGCACGCGGTGACGAACCCGGTGCCGGTACCGATCTCGAGCACCCGCTCGGTGGCGGCGGGCAGCAGCGCCTGCAGCAGCCGGCCGACCACACTGGGACGCAACATATTCTGGCCGCCCGGCAGCGGCACCTCGGCGTCGGCATAGGCGCGGTAGCGCTGTCCCGGCGGAACGAACAGCTCGCGTGGCACCTTCCGCATGACGTCCAGCACGCGCTCATCGAGCACCTCCCAGGCGCGCACCTGTTGCTCGATCATCTGTTCGCGCGCGTACGCCGTCGTCTGCACCCTGGGCCTCCACGATTGAACTTATTACTACGCCTGAAAAGGCCGGAGAAGTTAAGGGTTTTCGGGGGCGCTGCCAAGCCGCCCTGCGACGAGATATGGTGAAATACCGACGGGGCGAAGCCCTCGCTGGGATATGCTTTGGCGTGAATAAGCCACTGGCGCGACAAGTCGAATCAGAAGTACCTGCGGCGCCCAGCGGGAAACCCCGAGCAGAAGGCTTGAGAAGAAAAAGCAGATGTCCATTGAAGGGCTCTTGGCCCTCCTATTCGCGCTGACCGCCGCCCTGCTTCTTGTCCTGTACACGCTGCAGCGCCGCGACCTGCGCAAGGTCGCCGAACTCTCGCAGCAGTTGCAGCGCGCTGCCAGCGCCAACCGGCCGCCGGACCGCGTGCAGGTCACGAGTGAGAGGCCCGAGGTCGCCGCCCTCATCACCGCCGTCAACAACCTGCTGGCGCGCACCGGCTCACCGGGCAAGCGCGACGCCGCGTACGCGCCCAAGCTGTTCACCGAGCTCGGTGACCGCATTCACGAGGCGGTGCTGGTGCACGGCGATGTGATCCTGTACGCCAACCGCCAGTTCGCCAGCTTCGTCGGCGTCGATCGCGCCGAGCTCATCGGACGGCGCCTCGCCGATCTCGTGCCGCCGGAGTATTCCGAGCTGGTGAGCGAGAACATCCGGCGGCGGCTCGCCGGCGAGAGCGCCGCCGAGCGCTACGAGATCGACATGGTCGGCCTGCAGGGCCAGATGACACGCCTCGAGATAGCCTCGAACCCGATCGAATACGGCAAGGACAGCGCTCTTCTGGTCACCGGTGTCGAGATTCTTCCCACGCAGACCGGGCCGGCACTGCGGATTCCGGAAGCGGACTCCGCGCCCGAGGCGCTGGCGCTCAATTCGCTCGCCGAGGCGATCATGGCCACCGACCGGGCCGGTCGCATCACTTACATGAACCCGGCGGCGGAACAGCTCACCGGTAGTGCCGCCGGTGCGGCCGCGGGCAAGCTGCTCGAGGAGATCGTGAGCCTGGTCGATGAGACCGACCGACGGTTGCTCTCGGATCCGGTGCAGCAGGCGCTCACGAGCGGTGCCCCGGTGAACCTCGGCCGCCGCGCCCTGATGCTGTCGCGCGGCAACGGCAGCGAGCGCTCGATCGAGCTGTCGGCCGCGCCGATCCGCAACGGCGCGCGCGAGCTCCTGGGCGCGGTGGTGATGCTGCATGATGTCACCGAGCTGCGCGGGCTGACACGCCAGATGTCCTACCAGGCGGCGCACGATGCGCTCACCGGTCTCGTCAACCGGCGCGAGTTCGAGCGACGCCTCGAGGAAGCGATCGAGAACGGTCAGCGCGGCGACGGGCAGCACGTGCTGGCCTACCTCGATCTCGATCATTTCAAGCTCGTGAACGACACCAGCGGTCACCTGGCCGGCGACAGCATGCTGCGCGAGGTGGCGAAGCTCCTGCGTGATGCGGTCCGCGACAGCGACACGGTCGGGCGGATCGGTGGCGATGAGTTTGGCATCCTGCTGGTCGGGTGCCCGCTCGATAAGGCGCGGCAGATCGCCGACGACGTCACCCG
>DASQRV010000219.1:0-11110 GCA_035642735.1 Steroidobacteraceae bacterium | reverse complement strand
GCGCGCGCGCTCGGCTGGGCCTTCATGCTGGCACTGTGCCTGTGGCTCGCCGTCATCGCCTGGCAGGTCGGTCGCAGCATCCGGCCGGCCCGCCCCGATCCGCTGGCGCGCGCCTACGCGCAACTGTGCCGCAAGCTCGCGTGCATCGTGCCGCGCGCGCCGCACGAGGGACCGCTCGCCTTCGGGTCGGCGCTCATCGCCAGGCGCCCGGAGGTGCGCACTTCGGTGCTGCCGCTCCTCGAGCGTTACGCCGAGCTTCGCTACGGGCCGCCGGCGCCGGAGAGGCGCGCGCGGGACATTCGCGCCTTCGGTGAGGCGGTGGCGCGGCTGTCGCTGCCGCGCGCCGGCGATTGAACTTAGTGCGCGCGGGCCTCGACGGCGTCACACACTGAACGCGCGCTAAATAAATTCCATAAAACGATGGCGCTGCCGCAGAGCGGCAGGCACTTCACAGCTCGCGAAATTCCCGCGCGGCGCGCGCCGGGAGCGGGGACAAGTCGTCGATCAGTCCACAGAACCGCCGCATGAAATACGGTGGTATTACCACGCGTTTGCAACGGGGAAAAGACATGGATCGGTCGGGGATTTTCCATATGGCGCGTGAGGCACGCGCCCGCGAGAGTGGCGTCACGCTCATCGAGCTGGTGGTCGCGATGGCCGTGGTGGCGATCCTGGCCGCGGTGGCATTCCCCTCTTATGCAACGTTCATGAAGAAGTCGCGCCGCGGCGATGCCGAGGCGGCGCTCATGGACATCGCGCAGCGCGAGCAGCAGTACCTGCTCGATACGCGCACTTACGCACCCGATGTCATCACCTTGAGCACCACGATCCCCGCGGACGTCTCCGCCTACTACACCATCCAGATCTGCCGGACGACCGCACCGTGCGCCGCACCCGGTGGTGCTCCCCCGACCTTCGCGATCATCGCGACGCCCATCGCCGGCTCACCCCAGGCGGGCGATTACACGCTGACGCTCGACGGTACCGGGGTCAAGTCCCCCGCCAGTGTGTGGTAAGGCGCAGGAGAAACCCCATACCCACCAAGTACTTCAATTCGCTGGCCCGCCATCCGCTCGCGCGCCGTGTATCCCTGAGTGAGCGCGGCTTCACGCTGACGGAGGTCGTCGTGACCTTGAGTGTCGCCGCGATTCTCGCGACGGTGGCAGTGCCCTCCTTCAACAGCATCATCGCCAGCCAGCGGGCCCGGACGCTCTCCTCGGCGCTCTACGCGACGCTCGCCAAGGCGCGCTCCGAGGCGCTCACGCTGAATGGCAACGTGACCCTGCAACCGAAGGCCGGCGGCTGGGGAAGCGGCTGGCAGATCCTCGATCCGAACAACAACGTGCTCGATGACTACACCGCCGCGGCGGGCATAACGATCGCCGGCCCTGCCGTGGTCACCTACCGCTCCTCCGGCCGACTGCCGGCAGGCGCGGCACCGATGTTCCAGATCTCGACCGTCAGTGGCGTGGCGGTCAACTACCAGTGCGTGTCGGTCGACCTCAGCGGGCGCCCCTACATGGCGGCGACACAGACATGCTGAGTGTCCACGCCTCCGCCAGTACGCGCGGCAGCTCGCTGGTCGAGATCATGGTGACGCTCGTCATCCTCGCCTTCGGGCTGCTCGGCGTCGCGGGCCTGCAGACCAAGGTGGGCGTCGCCGAGATGGAGTCCTACCAGCGCGCCCAGGCGCTGCTCGCCCTGTCGCAGATGACCGAGCGCCTGAGCGCCAACACGGCGCAGGCCGCGAGCTACGTCTCCAACACACCGGTCGGGACCGGCGATGCGCAGCCGACCGACTGCAGCGGCATCGCTGCGGGCGCGAATCGCGATGTGTGCGAATGGAGCAATACCCTCAAGGGCAGCACGGAGAACTCCGCCGGCGGCGCCAACACCGGCGGGCTCACCGGGGGTCGTGGCTGCGTCACGCAGCTCCAGCCACCGAATCCGGCGCTCGGCGTGTGCTCGGCGGGCATCTACCGCGTGTCGGTCGCGTGGCAGGGCATGGCGCCCACTGCCGCCACCCCGGCGCTCGCCTGCGCGACCGGACAGTACGGTGCCAATGACGCTTATCGGCGCGTCATCGCCACCACGGTCTACGTTCCCACGACTTCCTGCTTCTGAGCACTGCGATGGCGTCTGTTCTCAAGGGCCGCGGGGCCGCCGGCGCGTACGGATACACGCTCCTCGAACTGATGGTCTCGATCACCATCGGCCTGATCGTTCTGGCGTGCCTCGTCACGCTGTTCGCCGGCAACAGCCGCCAGCGCGGCGAAATCGAGCGCGCCAACGAGCAGACCGAGAATGGCCGCTACGCACTGCAGTTGCTGAGTGAGGACCTGCGCGATGCCGGTTATCTCGGTTCGTTCAATCCGGGCACCGTCGCCGGCCCCAATCCGCAGCTCGTGATTCCGACCGCGTTGCCGAACGTCTGTGCCACCGATGTGCCGACGCTCAACAGCGCCATCGCGCTCTCCGTCCAGGGCTACGACGATGGCGCCAGCGTGCCCGCTTGCCTCGCGGATGTGCGCGTCGCGACCGACATCCTGGTGGTGCGGCGCGCCAGCACCTGCGCGGTCGGCAGCCCGGGCTGCGATCCGCAGGTTGCTGGCGATGTCTACCTGCAGGCCTCGGGCTGTACCACCGAATTAAGCGCCGGCAGCTACTACGCACTCGACTCCAATGTCCCCAGTCTCAATCTCCATCAGAAGGACTGCGTGACCGCGGCGCCGCTCTACCAGTACCGCACCCACATCTACTTCATCGCCAACGACGACAAGCCCGGCGATGGCATCCCGACCCTGAAACGCGCCGAGCTCGTCGCCGGCAACTTCAACATCGTGCCGCTGGTGGAAGGCATCGAGAATCTGCAGCTCGAGTACGGCCTCGACACCAGCGTCCCGACGTCCGGGTCGCCGGCCGCCTACGCCGCCGACCCCAACACCTACAACGGCTGCGCGCCGGCGGCGTGCGTCAGCTACTGGCGCAACACGGTCGCGGTGCAGATCAACCTGCTCGCGCGCAACCAGACCACGACACTGGGGTACACGGATACCAAAACCTACACGCTGGGGATCACCGCGGGCGGTGGCCCCAACCTCGTCGGCCCCTTCAACGACAGTTACAAGCGTCACACGTACTCCACGGTAGCCCATCTCTACAACCCGGCCGGCAGGAACTCGCCATGACACGCTGCAACCACCGCGAGCGCGGTGCCACCCTCGTCGTGAGTCTGATCATGCTGCTGCTGATCACGCTGCTGGCGGTGAGCTCCTTCACCCTCGGCAAGGGCAACCTGCAGATCGTCGGCAATATGCAGCAGCGCAACCAGGCGCTCGCCGCCGCGCAGGGCGCAGTGGCGGCCGTCATCAGCAGCACGCAGTTCACCGCGACCCCGGGCAACGCCATTCCCGCGAATGCGATCCCCGCTTATTGCGCGAGCGGGGCCAACACCACCTGCGCAGAGGTCAACGACAACAACAATCCCGATATCAACGTCACCGTCAATCCCATCTGCGATTCGATCCAGCCCATTCCAGTGACGCAGCTCGACTACACCAATCCGAACGATGCCGGCTGCCTGATCGGCGCGTCGCAGGACTTCGGCGTCGTCGGGGCGAGCAACAACAACTCGATGTGCTCCAACAGCGTTTGGGACATCCAGGCGTCCGCTACCGATGCGATGAGCGGCGCGAACTACGTCATCGATCAGGGCGTGGCAGTGCGGGTGCCCTCAACCGCCGCGTGCCCGTAAAGGCCCGGAACGGAAGGCGACGGATGATCATGAACACCCTGCGCACCCTCAAAGTCGTTGCGCTGCTGTGCACCGGCGGCGCGCTCGCCGCGCCGGCGCTGGCGGACGACATCGACGTCTTCCTCGGCACTTCCGGCGGCAGCGGCGATGCGCCGAACGTGATATTCCTGCTCGACAACGGCCCGAACTGGTCGCGCCAGGCGCAGGGCTGGACCGACCCGAGCAGCGGGGCGAAGATCACCCAGGGCGTGGCCGAGCTCAACGCGCTGCAGCAGGTGTTGACGTATCTCGCCAACCAGAACCAGCCGATTAACGTCGGGCTCGCCATGCTGACGCCCAACAACTTCGGGGCGAGCACCGGCGGCGGCTATATCCGCTTCGCGGCGCGCGACATGACGGTAAGCGCCAATCGCGTCGCCCTGCAGAACATCCTCGCCAATATCGAGCCGTGCGTCGGCGGCTGCGGGCAGGCGAACGAGAGCCTCTCCGGCATGGCCCACAAGGATGAGACCGCGGCGCTCTACGAGATCTACAAGTACTACTCCGGCCTGCCGCCTTACACCGGCGGCCCCAATTCCCTCAACGTCTGGGACGACACCGGCGGCAACCTCGGCGGCGGCTCGCTGGGCAGCGGGGGGCTGACGGCCTACGCCCAGGGACTCAGCGGAGGCTGGGCGATCGCCGGCGGCGTTTACCAGAGTCCGATCAGCTCTGCCAAGCCGTGCGCCGCGAACTACATCATCTACATCGCCAACAACTCCAACGGCCAGTTCGGCTCGAGCGAGAATGTCTACGAGCCGAACGTGGTGCCGGCGCTCACCGCGCTGCCCGCCACATCGACCGACACCTGGACGGACGAGTGGACGCGCTTTCTCTTCCAGAGCGGCGCCGTGGTGCCGGCCGGCAACAACAACGGCTCGATCGTCACCTACGTCCTGGATGCGTACAACGCCCAGAACAACGCCGGCTACTCGGCCTCGCTCCAGGCGGCGGCACTGCAGGGCGGCGGGCGCTACTACCAGGTGGGCACCCAGGTTGCGGTCTACAACGCGCTGGTGCGGATCCTCGAGCAGATCCAGGCGGTGAACTCCACCTTTGCGTCGGCGAGCCTGCCGGTGAACGCCACCAATCGCGCCGAGGACCAGAACCAGGTGTTCGTGCCGATGTTCCGTCCCGATGCCACGGTCCAGCCGCGCTGGTTCGGGAATCTCAAGCAGTACCAGCTGATCAACAACAACGGCAGCATCGAGCTCGGCGACGCCCGCGGTCAGCCTGCGGTCAACCTGCTGACCGGCTTCCCGACGGCCTGCGCGCGCAGCTTCTGGACCACCGGCTCCGCCGATCTCACGCACTATCCGAACGGCTACTGGGACTTCGGCCAGAGCCTGAACGCGAGCGGCATGTGGAACACGCTGAACGAGGCGGTCACTGCCAAAGGGACCTGCCCGACCACCGGTCACGGGCCCTGGGACGACATTCCCGATGGACCCGCGGTGGAAAAGGGCGGCGTGGCGGAGGTGATCCGCAAGGGCAACAATCCCGCCATCACCAACACTTCGCCGACGTGGAGTCCATCGCTCCGCAACGTGCTCACCATCAACGCGCAGGGCAGCGCCTGGTCCAACAAGACACTCGTGCCCTTCAGCGTCACCAGCACCGGGCTCCCGGCTGCGCTCGTGAACTGGGTGCTCGGCCAGGACGTGCAGGACGAGAACGGTAACGGCAACACCGCCGAGAGCCGGCCTTCCCTGCATGGCGATGAGATCCACTCGCGGCCGCTGCCGATCGACTACGGCTCTGGCACCGTGCGGGTGTTCTACGGCTCGAACGACGGCACGCTGCGCGCGGTGGATGCCGCGAGCGGCCAGGAGCTGTGGGCCTTCGTGCCGCCGGAGTTCTACAACCCGACCCCCGCCGTCTACACCCCGGGCACCTCACCCGTAGCGATCCCGACGGGGCTCGAGCGGCTCATGTGGAGCAACATTACGGACGCGGCGGGCAATCAGGTGAGCCCCATCATCAAGTACTTCGGCACGCCGGCGGGCGTGACCCCGACACCCGTGCCCAAGGACTATTACTACGATGGCTCCACCGGGCTCTACGAGACTGCCGTCAACGCCCAGGGCGTCCCGGGAAGCGTGTGGATCTACCCCACCATGCGCCGCGGCGGCCGCATGCTCTATGGCCTGGACGTGACGACCGCCTCTTCACCTGCGGTGTTGTGGAAATTCGGCTGCCCGTATCTCACCAGTGACACGGGTTGTTTCGGTGGCGCCAACGCGAGCAGTATCGGACAGACGTGGTCGACACCGGCGGTTGCCGCGAGCGTCGTCGGACACAGCTCGCCGGTCGCGATCGTCGGTGGCGGTTATGATGCCTGCGAGGATTCCAACACCCCGACTCCGCCCTGCACGAGCCCCAAGGGCGCGGGAGTGTTCGTGCTCGATACCCAGTCGGGGACACAGCTCGCGTTCTTCCCCACGATGCGCAGCGTCGCGGCGGACGTCGCGCTGATATCGATCGCCACACCCGGCATCGTGGACCATGCCTACGCCGCCGACACGGGCGGCAACATTTACCGCCTCGATTTTGCAGGTAACCAGTGGGTGATGAACCGCATCGCCTACACCAACGGATCGGGCCGCAAGTTCCTGTTCGCACCGGCGCTGCTCGCCGCGCCCGGCGGACAGGTCTACGTCGCGCTCGGCTCCGGCGACCGCGAGCACCCGCTGCAGGCGCAGTATCCCTACATGAACGTCCTCAACCGCTTCTACGTGGTCAAGGACAACCTGTCCTCCACCAGCCCGCTCAACCTCGATGACACGAACCGGATGGACGACTTCACCTACGGCAGCGCCGATCCCGGGCCCAACAACGCCACGAACGGGACCTCCTGCAGCACCGTGGGCATCATGCCCACATCCACGATGAGCGGCTGGTTCATGAACCTGAACCAGAACGGCCAGGGCGAGCAGACGGTGACCTCCGCGATCATCGCCGCCGGCATGGTGGCCTTCAGCACCAACCGGCCCATACCCCAGACGCAGGGTAGCTGCGCCACCCTGCTCGGGGCGGCTTATGGCTACTGGGTGAACCTCTTCAATGCTTCCGGTGGCATCAACGCCTCGGGCGCCGCGTGCGGTGGGACCCGTGATGCGCCGTTCGTCGGCGGGGGGCTTCCGCCATCGCCGGTCATCGCCTCGGTGCCGGTCAACGGCCAGGTGGTGCAGACGGTCATCGGTGCAGCACAGCTCTCCGGCGGCACTAGCTGCGGCATCTGCCCGCAGCAGGTGAAACCCGCGATCGTGCCGACCCGCAAGACGATCTTCTGGAAGGGCTCGGGCGAGAACTGATCAATCCGACCTGAACCTGATCTTCGCCGCGCGGTTGCCCGGCTGTCGCTATCGCTCGGGCGCGGCATTCCTCCGGCCCCCGAAGCGTGAATCTCACCCATCTCAGACGCAAGCGTTGCCGCCACCGACCGCGCCTGCAGCAGGCGCGACCGTCACGTGGACCCAAAGTCCGATAGCCAGGGACGGAGTCCTGCTGTAAAAGAATCCGTCCGGCGCGATCGACAAACCGTGTCAGGTCTCAATAAAGGAAAATGTTATGAAGCAGCCGAGCCGCGTGAAATGGCAACTTGCAATCCTCGCCGTGGCCACGATGGTCAGCTCCGCGTGGGCACAGCAGCCCGGGGGCGCCTGGACGAGTTCCCTGATCAAGACGACAGCCACCGTGATGGCGATCGAGCCGGCGGCGCGCGCGGTCACGATTCAGGGAGACCAGGGACCAGTGACGATCAAGGTCAGTCCCGATGTCAAGAACTTCGCTAACCTGAAAGTCGGCGACCGGGTAAACGTCAGCTACTACCGTGGAATCGGGGCGCAGATCGTCAAGGGCAAGAAGAAAGTGACCGACCCCGCCGTGTCGACCTTCGCGTCCGGCAACTCACCGGGGATGAGACCCGCAGGTGTAGCCGGCGCCTCGGCCACGGTGACCGCCAAGATACAGGATGTCAATCTGCCGACTAACACGGTCGCGTTCACGACGTCCGATGGAGTGACTCACATCATCGAAGTGAAAACAGCGGAGATGCAGCAATTCATCCGCGAGCTGAAGCGCGGTGATGTGGTGCAGGTGACCTTCACCGATTCGATTGCAGTAAGCGTGATACCGGCTTCGTGAGCAGGGTCAGCCTCGTCGGCATGAGGCTCAGGGCCGGGGTACCGGACGCGTGCCCCGGCCAACTGCTCCTCAGCCGGATTTGAAACCGATCTTCGCGTGCGTGCCGTCGCAGAACGGCTTGTTGGCGCTCCCGCCGCAGCGGCATAGATAGGCGGATGTCACGCGCGCGACCGCGCGTCCCGTGCCGCTCACGATCTCGAGGTTGCCGCGCACCCGCAACGGACCATTGGTCTGCGGATCGATAGCGAGCAGGCCATCGCGGACCGGCAACATCTCGGTCTTGCCCGTCGGCGGCTCGCCGGTCGCCGAGAAGCCGATCTCGTGATGGGAGCCATCGCAGTAGGGCTTGTTCTTCGAGGCGCCGCAGCGGCACAGCGTGGCGCGAAAGCCGGCAGGCGTGCCATCGATCTCGAGCCGTGCGCGAAAGGCGTACGGGCCCGCCTCGCGCACCATGGCGAGATTGACGGGAGGCGCGGCTTCCTGCGCTCCCCCGTCCAGCCGCTGGTAGCGGATGGCGCCCGAGGGACAGAGGTGCGCCACTTCCACTGCCCGCTCCACCGGCACGGCGTCGGGGTGGATCCACGGTCCCTTCACGTTGGCGACAAACACCTGCGGCGTCCAGGTGACGCAGAAGCGCGAGTGGATGCAGCGCTTCGCCTCGAAGGTGAGCTCGAGCTTTTCACCTCGCACCCGCTCGATCCCATCCGGGCCGCTGCCTGCGGAGGGGGAGCCGGCCGCTCCACCGGGTGGCGCTGCGGAACTCGCAGCGGAGCTGACAGCAGCAGCCGCTGCAGCAGCGCTCGCAGGCACGGCAGCCGCAGCGGGCGTGGCGGCGCCGCCGGTCGCTGGCGCGGACGAGGCTGATGTCGAGAGGTCAAACCCCCGCGCGGCGCGTGCCGCTAGCCGCGCGAGCTGCTCCGCGGCGGTAACTGCGCGCGCATCGTGCGTCGGGCGCAGAGCCGCCCCCGCGTCCGCGAGCTGCGTGAAGCGCTCGATGAGCAGCCGCCGTGCGGCGGGACCGGGGGGCAGGGAGCTCGAGTCGCGTGGCGCGGTGAATGACATGCCCGCGTTGCATTGCGGGCTCGAAGGTCCGGCGGGCAGCCGTGCCGCACGCTCGGCGAGCGGCATCACGGCCTGCATGAGGCCAATGGCGAGATCCATGGCGAGCGATTTTTCCCCGGAGGGTCCGCGCAGCGCGTACGCATAGGCGATCAGCCGCAGCATCAGTGCATAGCCGGCATTCGCCAGATCGACCGTCGCGAACGCGTCCGCGTCCTCGATCCACACGCGTCCCTCGGGCCGCGGCGGCCGCCGCAGCACCGGGTTGGTGGCCGCCGGGAAGGCCGGAGTGAATCCCGGGTTCTTCTGCGTGAGCGCCGCGAGCTCCTCGCGGATGCCGACAAACTTGCGGAAGTGCGAGCCCGCCGAGTCGCGCGGCGCACCCTCGCCCTGCTCGATGATGGCGTTGAAGGCAGCGAGCGCCGTCTTGAGGCAAATGACGTGTCGGCAGCCGCCGAGGTTCACTTCCTCTTTAGAGAGTTGCAGCGCCGGATCGCCATCGAAGGCGATCGGCTCGCCGTAGCGCCCGACGAAGGTACGCAGCCCATCGCCCAGTCTGTCGTAGAAAACTCCGACCGTGTCGTAGTCGCGCCCCATCGGCGTCAGGTGCGGACGGTCGGTGCCGCGCGCGTAGAGCCGCTCGGAGGCGAAGCCCGCGCCCTCGCGCTCCTCCGAGCCGTGCGGCCGCTCGAGGAACACGAAGTGCTGCAGCGTCTCGGGGTTGAACGGGGCGAGCTTCACCGTGATGCCGGCGGGAAGCAGGCCCGGGTCGAGCGGGAAGTTGGCGCGCCCGAAGCGCGGGCTCGACCCCAGCGCGGAGGTGATATTCCACACCGCGGCGAGATGTCCCATCTCCTCGATGGCGACATCGAGCAACACGCCGCGCCAGCGTTTCACCGCCGTCGCCTCGGCGGCGGAGAGCCCCTCCCCGTCGCCCGTCTTCAGACTCGCAGCGGCGTACAGGTACGTACACATCAGGTTGTGCTCGAGCTCGGCCGCCTCGTACAGCGCGTTGATGAGAATCTCGCGCTGCAGGTACGGAGTCAGAACGGCGGGCACGTCGTTCATGGGGCGCTCACCTCAGCCTGCGGCACCGAACGGGGCTGCCTATGTCGCACAAATCCCGCGGTGGCGCCACTCCCCGAATGGCAGGCCATCCCTCACACGGCGTGCTCGCGCGTCTTGCGGAAGGTGATGTCGGGCCAGCGCTCGAGCGTGAGCTGCAGATTGATGCGTGAAGGCGCGAGGTACACGAGCGCGCCCTTGTGATCGCGCGCCAGGCTCTCGTGCGCGCGCACGGTGAACTCCTCGAGCTTGCGCGGATCCGCGGCGTCGACCCAGCGTGCGGTGTGGACTGCAACCGGGTCGAACACGCACTGCACGCCGTACTCGTCCTGCAGGCGGAACGCCACCACCTCGAATTGCAGCTGGCCGACGGCGCCCAGGACCAGGTCGTTGTTGCGCAGCGGGCGGAAGAGCTGCGTTGCGCCCTCCTCGCACAGCTGCGACAGCCCCTTCTGCAGCGCCTTCATGCGCAGCGGGTCCTTCAGCACCGCGCGGCGGAAGATCTCCGGCGCGAAGTCCGGGACCCCGGTGAAAGCGAGCCGCTCGCCCTGGGTGAAGGTGTCGCCGATGTTGATGGTGCCGTGATTGTGCAACCCGATGATGTCACCGGCGTACGCTTCCTCCGCCTGCACGCGGTCGGCCGCCATGAAGGTGAGCGCATCGGCCACCCGCACCTCCTTGTCGAGGCGCACGTGGAAGAGCCGCATGCCGCGGGCATAGCGTCCGGAGCACAGCCGCAGGAACGCAATGCGGTCGCGATGACCCGGATCCATGTTCGCCTGGATCTTGAACACGAAGCCGGCGAGTGCCTCTTCCCCGGGCTCGACGGTGCGCTCGCGCGTCGCGCGCGGCAGGGGTGCCGGCGCGTGCGTGACGAACGATGCCAGGAGCTCCTCGACGCCGAAGTTGTTGATGGCGGAGCCGAAGAACACCGGGGTCTGCCGGCCGGCCCGGTAGGCCTCGGGGTCGAAGCCGTGGGCGGCACCTTTGACGAGCTCGATCTCCTCGGCGAAGGCGCGCGCCTCGCTGCCGAGGAACTCGCGTGCC